>JACQOU010000422.1 GCA_016207775.1 Deltaproteobacteria bacterium | reverse complement strand
GTTTGATACCAGTTGCTTCCAGAGGTCAGAATTAGATAAGCGACAAAATACCTGTCCCGATACCCCATCTATACCGGATCCGCTTCCGTAAAAATTGAAACAGCTGATTGCGTTGGTCAACGATAAGAAAACCTGATTTATCTCCTCCTTGTTTTCCTTCTTGCTATGTTCTTTGTAAAAGAGAGTTGAGGCTTTGTCCGCTTTCCCGTCCCAATAGCGAAGTTCTGTTGCAAGATGATCACCCGAATAGTAGTCGTTTGGCTTGTCACTTTTGACATAATAATTAGTAAAGTAGACCTCTTCTCCCCTCACATCGAATTGCGCGCGATTTGGGATTTCAAATTCGAATGGGTTATACCATCGGGTTAAACCAATTTCTAAATGGTTGCGGCTGAGGCATAACACTTTAGTTTTCTCACGCAGTTTGGGAATAGCAATCAGAAAGCAGGCTTTGCCTTCTTCTTCAATCTTAACTTGTGCAATGATGTACGAAGGGGTCTCTTTCCAGAAGTATACGCTATTAGGTCCACTGAACACTTCTTTGATTGCATTACTCGAAGTAATCTTGAAAAGCGTTTTGTTTTCTTTTGTGGGATCTTTCACCGCTGTCGTCGTGAGGCTTTTTGCATCACTTAGATCTGCAGTCATTTTGAGATAGCCGCCGTTTCCAATAGAAGTGGCCTCAGGGGCCCCTTTCTTTTCTCCGTCCGGCCCGCTTTGACTGGCGGGAGAGTCAGACGGTTTGCTGCATGCTTGCAGGAAAACGAGTGCGAACATACCCACGAGTGACACAATCATTTTAATCATCGGTTTCTTTTCCTTTGCCGTTAGTTAATGCAAATAATTGCATATTAAATTGATAAACTTCCTCCGCCCTTCCAGGCTCACTGGAAAGGCTCATGATTCTATCTCTGAATTTACGTATTTCATTTTTCAGGGTGGCGATATCCGAATTTCGAATGGCCAGCGTAGTCGATACAAACTCTCTTCTGTTGATGGAATCGTTCGTAAGCGCTTCCAGGGCAAGCTGAATGATTGAGCGGTGATAGTTCTGGATACAGGCCAATGGCAAATCGTCCTCGGTTTTTATAATTTTGTGAGTGGGTTTATAAGACCCGTTTTGTTTTTGAATGATTCCCAGTGCCTCTAAGTCTCGAAGTGCGGTCAAGATTTCATCTGAGTCCAAAGGCTTTCTTAGTTTACGGTTAATGGCTTCTGGGACAGGACTGAAGTCTTTAAGGTTGATGAGTTCTAACAACGCAACCACATGCCATTTCGTCAACAGCGACAGCTGTGCATTAGAGAGCTTGAGCTGGGGATTTTCGGCTCGGTATTTCAGCACCTCATTCCAATAAAACTCTTGTTCGTCCGGGTAGCGGCACTGGTTCCAACTTACAAGCGCTATAAAGTAGCGTGTTTCAGTAGGGTCTAGGCCACAGTACTTTGCCACTCGAACTGCGTGGGCTCTGGTCAGTTTACGGCTTCCTTCGATGATCAGCTTCATGTAGTTGGGGCTCTGAACGCCCGTCTTTTCAGAAAAAATGCGATAGGAAAAATGGCGGTTTTGGCTCTTCTTATGCAAATAAAAATCTTTGAGATAGTTTTTGAAGTCCAGGGTGCGGTAGAGGGAAGGCTTCTTGAGCGAGATGGCTTCCATCGGCAATTCGTCCGCGTCCGTTTGTGTATTAACAGTTTCCATAGTTGTTATTAACAAAAACAGGCAATATTTAGCAGACGCGTTACAATTAAATCAATACAAATCGAACAGTTACTAAATAATATTCTTAACAATTATGTTAAGGTTCATGTCAAGAATGGCTGATCATACGTTAAGTTTTGTTAATGATTGAATTTTGTAGAACGCTTCGCGGTCACAACTCGCTATGGTATACCGTCTTATAGATTGACCAGGGGAGTGAATGCGGCCTTTAGCCAAATGGATTAGGCGTCTAAAAAAAGGGGACCAGTCAGCGTTTTTGCCGTTGTATGAAAAAACAGCTCCTGGGTTGCTTCGTTTTCTTTTATGGAAAACCAATGGAGATAGGCCGCTTTCGGAAGACATTCTCCAAGAAGCTTTTGTAAGGTTCCTGGTGAACATTGATAACCTGGAGTCACAAGAGGATATTGGAATCCAGGCCTATCTCTTAAGAATCGTGAAACATTGTCTGATTGATAAGGTTGCAAGAGTGCCTCAAACCATCAAAAACCAGGTCCAAATCGAGAGCATAGACAGCTTGCCAGAGCCCAATGGGGTGTGCAGGCAAGAAAAGGCGGTAGAGCTTAGGGAGCTGGCGATTGCAATGCAATCGCTTAATGAAAAGGACTCGGAAATTATTTGGCTTCGAGACGCCATGGGGCTTTCACATAGGGAGGTGGCAAATCAGGTGGGAATCACGGAGCAGGCTTCCCGGCAAGCCTACGTTCGTGCAAAGCGAACGCTCTTATCGGGACTATCTGAGCGTGTGTTGATGACGGAAGGAGATGTGTATGCGGCTGCTGAAATGTCCTAAACCTGATGCTCTCTTGGAGTATCTGTCTATTCCTTCCGAGCTCAGTACGCAGGCTCGGTTATTTTCAAAGATCCATTTGGTGACCTGTTCGGCTTGTAAAGAGCGGGCTAAAGCAATTAACGCACGATTGGACGAAGTTTTTTCTCCCGAACCTGATGTGACTTCATCTTTGCTTAAGGTCTACGGAAGATTGCAGCGCGATGAGACTCTTATTTTGAAGGGCTGGAAACTGGGAGAGTTTCGGGCCTCCAAACAGCCACTGGGTCATTGGCTTGTACAAAGAGGATGGGCGTTCAGGGGTGCTGTCGTGGTGGTGCTGATTTCGGTGATGTCTTTGCTGGCGATTAGCCAGTTGCGTGAGGATAGGAGCAGGGGATTGGCTATGCAGGCGGGCCGAACCCCCTATGCACAGATCAGAATTGAAAACGAAAATTCCCTTAAAGTTCATTATGTCCGTCCCGAGCTTTTACAGAGCATCGAATTCGAAACGACAGGCTCGCAGTGGAGTACGGAATGAATTTTTGGACGATTATTATTTTTCTTTCGGTTATTCCCTTAAAGGGTTGGGCAGGGCAAGCCCCGTCTGAGCAGTTCCTGGCCAATGTGCAGTTTAGTTTTCATGAGTCGTCTCCGGAAATGTTAGCCCGTGCGGAAGAAAAAGTGCGCAAACAGCTGTTTGCCACCTTCGAAGGTTGGCCGGCCATTCGCGGCCGGCGGTACGACATTCATCGGACAGCCCCCAACCAACTCGTGTTCACATTTGTAACGGAAGAAGATCGTCGCGAGAAATTTCGTGAGTCTGTCGCGGCCATCGTGCAAAGCCTCAGTGGCAAGGTAAAGGCCAGCGGACGTTCCAATCTTTATCGAATAGCTCAAGCGGCCTTTTCTCAGCCCGTTACCGATGGCATGGGCCGGGGTTTTGAGATTGAAACAGTAAGCGATGGAAATGACGTAAAAATCTTAAGCATCAGAGCCAAGTCGGTTCCCGCCCGCGATCTGTTGGAGGCCCTTGCTCAAAAAGTTCCATCGCTTAATTACATGCATGTCGACACCAAGGAGTGTTTTGATCGACTGGTTTCGTGGAATTTTTCTGCTTCTGATGAGTCCGGCCCCAGGACAATTGGTGAAGCTATGGAGGATATTGCCAATTTACTGCGCCTTAAAATTGAAAAGAAAAACGGAGTTTATTTCTTCGGCGGACAATGCCAATTACCTTCTCCTCCAGAGGAATCGGGGCCGCCTCCCGACCTCAAACTCTTGCCTAGCAGCATGACGATACTTCCCCCGCGTGAATCCACCATGCCCCAGGCTGCTCACGTTTACTTCCGTATGATGCCAGCGAACTAGCAGGGGATTCCCGGCTTGCCAGCCACCGAAAAAAAAAGTAGCCTACGGAAGCTTTTTCGCTGCGAGTGCGTCCTGTGCGTTCAAGAAAATTTGTTGCGGGACTAGCTCAGTTGGCTAGAGCGTCTCCTTGCCAAGGAGAAGGTCGCGGGTTCGAGCCCCGTGTCCCGCTGATTTTTTTTCTCCAATCGTTATCCCAGCAAACTTTGGTTATTCCCAGTCATAATATCGTTAACCAGTGAATTTGGCTTAATCCATTCGGCCCTATTGCTCCAGCATTTGCTTTGTGTGCTTCGTGATTTCGTCGGAGAGTTGCTGAATCGTTGGAACAAGCCAGTCAACCGAATGCCAATAGAATCTCATCCGGTAAGGCCTTTGCGGAAATAAATCAGTGAGCCTGCCTGATTTCAAGTGGGGATCGACCAGAAAGGAAGGCAAAATCGAGTAGGCGAGCCCTTCGACGGCAAAGCGTACGAGACCCTCAGGCGAAGGGACATAGGTGTAGGGGATTGCAGGTAACCGAGTGGTCCGCAATCGGCTCGTCAAAAAAATATCGTGAAGTCGATCGGCCTCATCGAAAATAGCGGCGGGCGCTTCTTGCAGAGAGCAAGCATCAATGCCCCTCTGGAAATATTTTTCTATGAAGTCATTCGAAGCAACGCATCGGTAAAGCATCTTACCGAGTCGGGTGCTCACGCAACCAGGAAGAGGTTTTGCCAGCGTGCTGACACAAGCAAGTACGGCCCCCTCGCGCAGAAGCTTTATGGTCTCGTCCTGATCGGCCCGGTGAATGGCGACTAAGAGCCTGGTGCGTTTCATGAGGGGCGTAATAGCGTCTACGAACCAGGACACTAACGACTCGGTATTAACGGCAAGGCGCAGAATCACCGGCTTTTTGTTGGCGAGCTTGCTTTTCATTTCATTAAGGAAACTGTCTTGCAGTAATGCGACCTGTTCATAATGGCGAACAAGCTCACGACCTGCCTGGGTGAGTGCTGGCGGGGAGGTTCTGACGAGAAGGGGCTGGCCGAATTGCTGTTCGAGCAACTGAATGCGCTGGGAGACGGCCGATTGGGTTATCCGGAGCAAGTTTGCTGCTTTCTGAAAAGTTCCAGACTGAATAACCACTTGCAAGGTCTCGACAAGAAAATAATCAAGCATGGGTTCACTTATTAGTTATTCTAATCATATATCAGAATTATTAAATTTTTTTAATTAAATAGTTTTCTTAGTATGCTTTTGTGACTGACGTACTAAGACATTCGCGATGTTGCGTTCTTGCACTTTTAAGCCTGATTGCAGCGCTCTGTGGTGCCAATGACCTGCCCATCATCGATAACCCATGCGCGACTGCGCTACTGGCCTCTCTTGCCCAAACACCCGCTTTTGTCGAGCGCACCCCCGTCCATATTGAAGGCAAGCCGGCAGTGCGTCTCATGATTGTCCTTAGAACGAACGGTTGCTATTTTGACAAGGGTGATTCGGGGTGCACGATATGTAATTACAAGCAGCACGCCATTGACCCTAGACGATATCGCGTGAATGCTGATAATTTATCTGCTCAGTTAGATTTGGCATTGCAAAATGTCGACGAAAAAATTGAACAAATTGATCTACTGACGTTGGGTAATTATTTAAATCAGAGCGAGGTGCCGCTGGCTTTCTGGAAGGAAAGCATGGCACGCTTGTCTAAACTTCCAAGATTAAAAAGGGTCGTCATCGAATCAAGAACCAAATTCATCCAGGAATCTAATATTGAAATCGTGAGAAGTGCCTTGCGGGCGGATATTACCCTTGAGGTCTCGATCGGTGTCGAAAGCTCAAACGATTACATCCGCAATGAAATCATCAAAAAGAAGCTGGCATGGAAAGAACTCGAAAAAGCAGTCGACAGATTAGCTGCGTTCAGAGATAGAAAAGTTGTTTTTCAGGCCTATTTGCTGATTAAGCCCCAACGATTGACTGAACGTGAAGCCATTGAAGATGTCGTTCAAAGTGCCGTAGATGTGGCGATAATGGCCCAGAAAAAACGCATCTTCACACGAATTGCTTTCGAGCCGGTTTTTGTCACGCATGACACCGAATTGGAAAAAGAATTCCTGGCTGGCCGCTATCATCCCGTCAAGCTGTGGAGCATCGTTGAAATAATCAAGCGGGTGTATGAGCATCCAGCAGTCAAGAGAAACCCATTTGTTACTTCGATCTTTGTGGGTATGAGCGATGAAAACCTGTCTAGCGGTCGAAAAGCGTCCAGTTGCTCCCATTGCGAGGCAATGCTGTTACGAGCTATCGAGGCTTTTAACAGTACTCAAAACATTGGTACGTTTTCGCTCTTGGTTTGCCCGCAATGCAGACCCGAAGGAGAAGTTGCAATGAACTTCAAATTATTACCGGAAAGCATGTCTCTTATGCAGATTCCCCCAGACCATACAGGGTCGGCACCCTCGGGAATTTCGGCCGTTATTCGCACAGCTGATGAGCAGACCGTGATTGCTCCGACCGCTGCACTAAACCAAACTTTGGGGGCAAAAGTTTCCCACGAGTGGCGAGCCATCCAGCTAGAGGGGACATGGGAGTTTAGCGAAGTGGGAATAATCTCAAAAATCACCCAGGCGCTGGCGGACAGTCATGTCTCCTGCCTGGCTTTTTCCACTTGGAACACGGACTATCTGTTGGTCCAAGAATCTCAAGTGCTGCAAGCCGTTTCAGCGCTCGAGAAGCTGGCTCGCGGATATTAGTTCCCGGGGCAAAAAACTGGGTTATATTTCCTAATTGTGCGGGCGTCGTCTAAGGATGCGGCGTGATCGCCACTATCGTTATTTCCTTTTTTCCAGGCCCATAATGCCAAAAAATTCGATAGGCGGCCGCCGTTTGATTTTCGGCATAAGCTTCGAAAAGTTCCTCTCCGTTTTCCCCTTGAAGGGAACTATACTTGTGGGTCGCGAGCGCCTGATGCCGAGGATTTATCTCCAGATAGCCAAGCGCCTTACGCACAGCCTTTAGGCGCTTTTCCAGGCCTTTATCTTTTTCGATTGTCTTCAGTTGTGAGTCCGCTTCATCGGTAAACTTGAGGGAGAATACCACGAGGACTACTCTTTCTTATCGTCGGCGATATACTTTGCAAAGGAGCCCAAGGACTTTGTTTTTCCGGCTGCAGATTGCTTGAGTCCCTTTTGTACGCTGGACAAGGCTTCTTTATTTTTGAAGAGCCATGCTTCTCTTGCAGGCACTTCAATAAGGGGCTCAAGAAGGATGGAGCCATCAGCGGATTCCTTCAAAGTATAGCCGCTATAGTCCTGCGCTCTTTTGCCTAAAGAGATGCGCCCTTTGCTATCGGGACGTACAGTTTTGGTTTTTTGACCACTAAAGTTAGGCATGTTGCTTAATACCTTTCTACACCTATTATCGTATAAAGTGGGAAACAACTCAAGTGGGAATTCCCACCAATGGCCAATTGTTAATATAACCACTGGTAATAATTGTATAATTGCCGGTGTCTTGTGGGGGCCCTTTGGCATTCGCCTCTGCCCGAAAATTTCTAAAAAATATGCCGTAGATCCCCGCCGCTTGCGGCGCGGGATATAAGGCATCCTTGCCAGGGGATTGTAAAGGGGCTCGGAGTGGCCCCTTTTCCCGTATAGGGCCGAGTGCGGTAAGC
>JACQOU010000421.1 GCA_016207775.1 Deltaproteobacteria bacterium | reverse complement strand
CACCTAGACTGTTCACGGCATAAACGGCTGGAAATAAGCGTGCAGCTGAAAAAACTGCCAACGACGAATGCGTTTCAATATCCCCTCTCTCAATCATCAAAGGAAATGGCCTATTGCCTGATCGGACTCATGTTTGACCAATTCAAACTTTACTACTACCGACCAGGAAACCTGCCTGAGGAGATTCCCCTTCAGCGCCCTCTGCTTGTAGCAGAACTTTTGGAAGAGCCACAGGCAGAAAGACTGCCCATCGCAAAAGATGCGTTTCTCTCATGGTTTCAAGGACAGGATTTGGCCTCTACTTCTGGCACTGAACCAACGATCACGAATACTCCAACTTCACTGGTTACTAGCAGTGGGGCAGAGTCTGCTCCATGGTATAATCGATGGGAACTGTGGGCTGGGGCAGGCGCGATCGCAGGCATCGTTTTGTTGGGAATAGCTCTTAATCAAGGCAACACCGTTGAAGGTCAAAAGCACGCGGGCATATCGATAGTGATCAAATGAAGCAACCGCACACCGGAAAATTCTTGCTTGATTTCGTTCAGAATTTTTCTGACCGACAAATCTTTTTCCTGCTTTGGTTTTTGGTGGTGGGGTTTTTTGTCCTCTTACTGGTCTCGTATTATCGGAAGAACACTCGCCGGAATTTCAGGGCCTGTCAAAACTCCAGTGAGCAAAAGCAGCCTATCTCTTCAACCAAGAATTCAGGTCAATAATCTTCTTTCTCGTCATCCGTCACTTCGATCTCTTCGACCACGTCATCATCGTTCGAATCAAGCTCATCCATGCTTTCAAAGGGCGTACTCTCGTCGGTCACAGTCAACTCATCGGTCTCTAAAAGAGATTCCGCAGCACCCAGCTCTTTATCAACGGGTTTTGCCACTTTCTTGACCGGTTCACGGGCAGCACGACCATTTTCCGGATTGTGACCTGACACCTTTACTTCACATTTGGGGCAGGTGGGCTCCTCCTTATTGAAATCGTAAAATTTAGTCCCGCAGCGAGGACAACCCCGCTTGCGCCCCAAGCTCACTGGATTAGCCTTATGGGTGGCCTTTCGCATATTATTTCTCCATCGTCCAAAACATTAAAAAAGTACTCGGGGGCGAATCCATACTTTTTCGCCCAGCCAAGACCGCCACTTTTAGCGGCTAAGAATTTGACCGTCAAGGGCAAAACCAAGTCTAAAATTTAGACTCGCTAATCGCTCCCCTAGGAGGTCAGCTTCAGACAGAACCATAAGGCTACTCTACGTGAAATGCTGTGAGCTCAATAAAGCGGTTATACCGTTCCTCGATGGATTCACGCTTGAGGTTCAACAATTGCCTAAAACCAAAATCCTGAACTATGAAGGAGGCCATAACACTCCCATAAACGACAGCTTTTCTGAGCGTATAGCGGGAGATGGAAAACCCGGCTTGCGACGCGAGATATCCGATAAATCCTCCTGCGAAGGCATCTCCGGCACCCGTAGGGTCCTTGACCTCGGCTAAAGGCAAGCCCGGAATACTAAACACCTCCCCGTGATCAAAAAGGACCGCCCCATATTCTCCACGCTTGATAACCGTAATTTGAGGGCCCCAGCTTCGAATCATTTGGCCCGCCTGCACGATGTTGTAGGTTTTGGTCAGTTGACGAGCCTCTCCTTCGTTAATAAGCAGAGCGTTGCATCGTGATAAAATTTCTACTAACTCCTTGCGCGATCCTTCAATCCAAAAATTCATGGTGTCTAGTGCTATGAATTTTGGATTCGCCATATTTTCTAAGACCTTGAGCTGCAACTTAGGTGAAATATTGCCCAGAAAAACGTAAGGAGTCTTTTTGTACTCTTCAGGGATTGTCGGTTCAAAACTCTCAAAAACATTAAGACAAGTAGTCAAAGTGTGAGCTTCATGGAGCTCATAACCATAACGTCCTGACCAATGAAAAGTTTTGCCCTTTGCCGTCTGAACGCCTTGAATATCGATTCCGCGTTCGGTCAAAACACTGAGATGGTCCCTTGGAAAGTCATCTCCAACCACACTAACGCATTGTACCGGCACAAAATAACTTGCCGCCAAGGAGAAGTGATTAACCGAACCCCCAAGAATTTTTTGAGCTTTACCAAACGGCGTCTCGATCGTGTCGAACGCCATAGAACCCACGGCAACGACTGAAGACATACTTTTACCTTTCATTGTAAATTGATTTTTTGGAAGAACTTCCCCCTCTATTCAGGCAAAACAAACTGATAAAATAGCGTTCTGCCTTTTCGTCTGACCTCCAAGTATAGTCGCTTAGAACCAGAAGTCAGCTGCTTATAAGTTCTTACGGAGTTAACGGTCTTTCGATTGATTCGAATAATTTGGTCGCCCACTTCAAGACCCACTTGATCGGCAACCGAACCCGGTTGAATCATATCGATAATCACCCCGTCTTTCCCCTTTGCCTCCGAGACAATCAAGCCCAATTTATCAGGCGTTTCATCCTCTCGCGAAAGTTTTGGCTGGTTTTCTGTTTCGGCTGGCAGCTCGCCAATTTTGACGCTAATTGTTCTGGTTTTCTTATCTGCATAAGATACCACTTTAATTTTTATGGTCTGGCCCGGTTTGTAGGAGGTAATAACCCGTTGCAATTGGGTCACTTCTTTTACTGGCTTCCCATCCACTTCTATAACAACGTCTCCCGCTTTCAACCCGGCACGAGCCGCAGGACTTTCTTCCATTACTTCGTGAATGCCTACACCCGTCTTCACTCCCAACTCTTTCGCAAGTTCTTCATCAAGCGGTTGGATGAATACACCCAGCCACCCTCGTATTACTTTTCCCTCGGAGATGAGCTTAGAAACTACCTCTTTAGCCAAATTAGAGGGAATCGCAAACCCGATTCCCATGTAACCACCACTTCGCGTGTAGATAGCCGTGTTCACACCCATGATTTTGGCATCTAACGTACAGAGGGGCCCTCCAGAATTACCTGGGTTAATCGCCGCATCAGTTTGTATGAGTTCTCCATAGTCAGCACCCGTTAAATACTTCGAGCTTCTTCCCTTGGCACTGACAATTCCAACTGTCACCGATTGGCCCAGAGCGAAGGGGCTACCGATAGCGATTGCCCAATCACCCACCTCAACAGAGTCAGAATCAGCCCATTCAGCTGTTGGGAGATCTTTCCCATTCTCAACTTTTAAAACAGCCAGATCCGTTTTTGGATCCGAACCCACCACCTTTGCTTTCAGCTCCGTGGGTTTGTCACCGGACAACAACACAGCAATCTTTGTAGAGCCTTCAATCACATGATTGTTGGTAACGACATAACCCCTTTTATCGATAATCACACCTGAGCCCAGGCTCTCTTGAGGACCTTCGGGTTGCATAAAGGGCAAAGGGCCAAATCGCTCAAAAAAATCAAAGAAAGGATCCCGTCCAAACGGGCCCTCCTCCTCCTCGCCTTTTTTTCCTCGACGATGGACCCGAGGACCCTGATGTTTGAGAGCGCGGGTCGCTTTTATGTTTACAACCGCCGGCCCAACAACCTTAGCAATTTGACGAAAACTCTCAGAAGTTTGCCTCAGGAGGCCCGCATCAGAACCACCCACCTTTGTTTCAGCAACCGCGGGATTATCCAGAGCGGCTACTTTTTTAGATTTTGCTTGTGAGACAAGTTGAGCAGCGCCATAGATAGCCATGCTAACTGCAGCCGCCGTCGCTCCGGCAAGAACATAGCCGAGCGGCTTTTTAAACCAACTTCTGAACGACATAATGAGCTCCTCTTTATGTTTTCCTATCTACCAACCGCTGTTCTTGGGGAGGGTCGCCCCTGCCTCTCGAATTTCAAACCCTGACCATCTGCGGTCACGATAACACTGTCGCCTTCCTTTAATTCACCCGCAAGCAGCTTGTCCGCCAAGGGGTTCAAAACTAACTCCACAATTAGCCTCTTCAATGGCCGTGCCCCGTATACCGGATCGTACCCGCGTTTGGCTAGCAATTCTTTCGCTGACGACGTCACAACCATACTGAGGCTTTTGGCGTCAAGCAACTGTTTTGCATTTGCCAACTGGATATCCACTATCTGCGCCAGCAGCTCCAGAGTCAGTGGATTAAAAATGATAATGTCATCCAGCCGGTTGATCAACTCAGGTCTGAAATGCAATCTTACTTCTTGCATCACTTTTTCCTTAACCTGTGTGCTCGCGGTTCTATCTCCCTGCAGTAAATCGGTTCCAATATTGGAAGTGAGAATAATAATCGTATTTTTGAAATTGACCTGGTTGCCCTGACTGGAAGTGAGAATACCGTCATCTAAAATTTGCAACAATAGATTGAACACGTCAGGATGCGCCTTTTCAATTTCATCAAAAAGAATCACGGAGTAGGGTCGGCGTCGAACGGCCTCGGTCAGCACCCCACCCTGCTCATACCCGACATAACCAGGGGGCGCTCCGATGAGCCGAGACACCGAATGCTTTTCCATGAATTCACTCATATCGATACGAACCATATTGTTTTCATCGTCAAAAAGAAATTCCGCCAAAGCCTTGGCAGTCTCAGTTTTTCCAACGCCTGTCGGACCCAGAAACAGGAACCCTCCAATCGGCCTCTTGGGATCACTAAGCCCCGCCTGACTTCTTTTAACCGCACTGCAGATGGATTGGAGAGCTGGATCCTGGCCAACGACGCGTTTGCGTAACATTTGCTCCATTCTCAACAGTTTTTGCTTATCCGACTCGAGCATTTTTGCCACGGGAATGCCCGTCCATTTAGCGACGACCTCTGCGATATCTTCGGCATCGACTTCCTCTTTAAGCATCCGCTTGGCACTCGTCTGCTTGCTGAGCAATTCATTCACTTCTTTAAGCTGGCGTTCAAGCTCGTTTAACTTGCCATATTTGAGCTCAGCCGCTTTGCCAAGATTCCCGGCCCGTTCAGCCTTCTCCGCGGCCAGTCGGATTTCCTCCATGGAAGCCTTTACCTGGGAAACCTGGCCGATCAGACTTTTTTCTTTTTTCCATTCCCCTTTAAGAGCATTCGATTTTTCTTTCAACCGTGCGACCTGCTTTTCAAGCTCTCCCTTGCGTGTTTGGCTAGCAGCGTCCTTTTCCTTTTTTAGGGCTTCCAATTCCACGCTGAGCTGTACGATGGTTCTGTCGATTACATCGATTTCAGTGGGCAAACTATCAATCTCGATTTTCAGCTTAGAAGCAGCCTCGTCAACAAGGTCAATCGCTTTATCCGGCAAAAACCGGTTTGTAATATATCGATGACTGAGCTTGGCAGCAGCAATAAGCGCCTCATCCTTAATCCTAACCTTATGGTGGACTTCGTATTTTTCTTTAAGACCCCTCAAAATTGAAATGCTCGCTTCCACTGACGGCTCGTCTACTAACACTTGCTGGAACCGACGTTCCAGAGCTGAATCTTTTTCTATGTGCAAACGGTACTCGTCCAGAGTGGTGGCTCCAATGCACCTTAACTCTCCACGCGCTAGCGCCGGCTTCAACATATTAGAAGCGTCGAGACTGCCTTCCGCCTTTCCAGCACCCACGACGGTGTGCAATTCGTCAATAAAAAGAACGATGCTTCCTTGTGCTGCTGTGATTTCTTTTAAGACCGCCTTTAGACGATCTTCAAATTCCCCACGGTATTTGGCCCCAGCAACCAGAGCCCCTAAATCGAGAGAAAGAAGACGTTTATCCTTCAAACTCTCCGGCACATCGCCCAAAACGATCCGTTGTGCAAGTCCTTCAACAATAGCCGTTTTGCCAACACCCGGATCTCCAATAAGCACTGGGTTGTTTTTTGTTCTTCTTGAAAGCACTTGTATGACTCGACGTATTTCGGTATCACGCCCAATCACGGGATCCAATCGACTATTACGAGCAGCCATGGTGAGGTCGCGCGTATAGCGCTCCAATGCCTGGTACTTATCTTCAGGGGTTGGATCCGAGACCCGTTGAGTACCGCGTACTTTCTGAAGAGACTCAAGAAACGCCGCTTTTGTGACGTTGAGTTTGGCAAAAAGCTCGCTCGTAGGGCCCTGGTTGAGAGAAAACAAGGCTAGCATCAGATGTTCCGTGCTTATGAAGTCGTCCCGCAGTGCCTTTGATTCCTCTTCCGCCCGCAGTAACAATTTATTGAGTTCTGGAGCAAGATAAACTTGAGCATTGCCCTCAACGACCGGCTTTTTGTCCAATAGACTTTCAAGCTCTCTGGCCAGCCTTTTGGGCAGCTGATGATCCATTTTTCCCAAACAAGCCGAAACCAAGCTTTCTTCCTGACCAATAAGTGCTGCCAAAAGATGTTCCGGATCTACCGCCGGATGATTTCTTTTGACAGCGGCAGACTGAGCCTCGATTACGGCCTCTTGGGCCTTCACTGTAAATTGGTTAAGATTCATTGCAACCTCAAACATCACTAAAAAGCATAATTGTAGTATGGATAGGGCGCAGGGAAAGTCAAAAAATTGCAGCTATTTGGCATCACTGCAGATTTCAAATGGTTCTTTTGCGGCGAATCATCATCCTTTTGAGCACATGTTCCGATAATAGAGTTGACTCCTCCATAATCAACTCCCATGCAATCTACCCGCAAACCAACTTATCAACGGAATTCTAATCTGATATCCAGGCTGAAAGGCTATCGTGTCGCACTCATGCTACCGTGCCTGGATGAAGAACACACGCTGGCAAAGGTCATTAGAGACTTCCGTGCCGAAATCCCATTTCTCGATATCTATGTTTTCGACAATAATTCGTCCGATAGGTCTCGAGAAATTGCGTTGAGGGAAAACGCCAAAGTCGTCCGCGTACAAAAGCAAGGAAAAGGCTACGTGGTAAGAAAGATGTTCGAGACCGTGGAGGCGGACATCTACATTTTGGTAGATTCCGAC
Organism: Deltaproteobacteria bacterium; assembly: GCA_016207775.1. GTDB lineage: Bacteria > Bdellovibrionota > FAC87 > UBA2466 > UBA2466 > JACQOU01. Next base: position 8,746 of record JACQOU010000421.1, on the reverse strand, counting down.
GACACATACGACGTGAAGGGAATCTGGCAGCTCATTGAACCTGTGCTCAATGAAGAGGCTGACATGACTGTGGCGAGTCGCCTCAGCGACCATTCCTCGGGAGCATTCAGAAAATTCCATCGCTTTGGAAACTCGCTCATTATTCGTTTGATCAACATGATATTTAGAAGCTCGCTCACGGATATTTGTTCCGGATATCGGGTGATGTCCCGAAATTTTATCAAGAACATCCCTTTGCTGCGCGACGGATTTGAAGTGGAAACTGAACTAACGGTGTATTCGCTCATTTGGGGATTTGCCATCAAAGAAGTCCCACTTGCGTACCGCGATCGGCCACCCAACAGTCAGAGCAAATTACGTACTTTCCGCGATGGGTATAAAGTGCTGTTGACAATTGTATGGCTGGCAAGGGATTTAAGACCTCTTTTATTTTTCGGCATAGCAGCTATTGCCATCTTGCTGGGTATGATGGTCCCGATAGCACATTACTATCCGGACGCCCTTCTCACCCAGTTCTTTCTGGCTCTTGTTTCGGTCAGCTTGCTTACGAGCGGACTCATCCTCAATTCAATCAATGTGAAGTTTTCCGAGCTCCACGTTCTTTATCGTCGACAAACCTCCACAACCATCAGTCCTGCAGACCTGACCACTCTCTCTGCGTCCCGAGTCAAATAACGCAAAGGGTTACTCTGAAAAGGTACATCCTTCCTTTTCAGAGGTTCACTTCTGAAAAGGAAGGATGTACCTTTTCAGAAAGAGGGAGGTCGTATGGAACTTATTGCGAAGGGATTATTGGTTTGTGCGCTGGCAAGCGCTTTTGGTGCGATGGCAGAGCCAGCATCTAAGGATGAGGTTAATCCAGTTGGAAATTGCAATGTCAGGGTGATGTTCAAACACAACGTTCAGGGCGGAATCTGTCCTTACTTGGATGAAGTGATGATCGGAGTGGTGAGCCTTGAGCCGCTGACGGTCCGTTGTGGACGGCTGGAAGCCTATTGTCCCCGAGCCGCCAGCAGCTCTACGGCTGAAAAGAACGACCGTTAGTTCTTTACCGTTTTGCTAATAGATTCAAAACCAATCTCTCTTAGCTTGGCTTCATCCAGTTCCTCTCCGTTCAATGTAAGCCGAACTTTGTCGCCTTGTTGGCCTTCCATTTGAAAAGTTGCAACGAAGTCTGGGAACGTAAATGTAAGCTGCAGGGAAACTTTACCGGAAGATCCTCCACCAGAACCGTTTATCTTAATATCACCCAACGATTGGGAGTGTATCGAACCATTCGCTGAAAAAGTGCCTGACTCGCCTTTGGCTTCCAATGAAGCGTGTATTTCAGAAGCATCGACATCAGTAAGCTTTTTGAATTCTGGATCTTTCACTGAATAAGCCAGGTGAAATTTAATCGCACCAACAGCTTTATCCTTATCTTCGCTCTGAATGACGGTTCCAGAATAGGATAAATCCAGCGATATAGGACATTTCTCACCACTTACCCGAGTGCTTCCAGAAAGACCTGATTCCAAGCCCCCCTTTTGGGCCTCATAATCAATTTTGCAGGCAGAAGGTGTGAGCCTATCAGCCATTAAGGAGCGAGATTTGTAAGACTGGTCATCAGCTGCTGCTCGCAAACTCAGTCCAAGAGCCTGCAGAGCATTGGTAGAGGAAGTGCCGCCACCACTCCGTTGCTTTGCCTCCACTGGAGCCTGAGAAATATCTCCCAGCGAAGTGAATACCGTTTTCACCTTTCCTTTTTGTTCAGCAGAAAGAGGCGTCTGTGAACTCCCACCGCACTGGACCAGCAACAAAAGGCCTGTCGCCAGGGTGAGGGAACCTAGTAGTTTCGCAGTCATTTTTTCTCCTTTAACTTGCCGACGTTCGACGGCTACTCGATGCCCGAATTCGTCAGTCTGTTTGTCTTCTCGCCAAAGCCAGCTTGAGCAGCAAGCTACCCGTTAGCGACGGCCCTGCTATTCTGCAAGGGATATGCCATAAAGCACCCGGTTAAGACAAGCAAAGAAAAAGCCTATCGAGTCCAACGGCCACTCCGGAACAAGGGGGCAAGCCTTTTTTCAAAGCTAAAATCAGCCGATCCGGGCTCGGGTGGGGATTTTTGCCTGCAAGACGACGTATCCTGGATTCCTGATTAAATCGCTCCATCAATTGTGGGAGATTGGTCAACTCGGTGGCGCCATTACAAAGTTCCATTCCTTTCCAATAAATTTCAAACCTCTCCGCAACCTGCGTAACAGGGTTAATGTCAGCCAAGGCACACACACGCTTGGGATAATCCTTAACAAGAGTCGGGATCGCGGGATCGAGTCTAGGTTCCACATGCTCAAGCATGATTTTAAAAAAGATATCTTCCCACGCATCGTCGGATGAAACCGATACAATTTGTTTTTCATCCACCTGCTGGCGTAACTCCTCCTCGCTTAAGTTTTGTAAATTCAGACCGGTACAGCTCAGCACTAAGTCATTCACCGTATATTCCTTAAATTCTAAATCCCTGCCGCTGACCGTAGACAGTAGTTGCTTCATCTCCGTCTGGGTAGACTCGTATTGAACAAAAGGCCGATAAAACTCCAGCATGGTAAATTCAATTTTATGCACTGGACTTGGAGGATCATCGCGGAAGCACTGACAAATTTGGTAGATCGGAAGCCTAATTTCCGACAATAACAATTTCATTTCGAATTCCGGTGAGGTATGCAACTCTCCCGTTCCATTGGACCACTTACATGAAAGGGGGTCGAGTGTACTTTCGAAGGCCCCCGCTGAAACAAGATGGGGCGTGGTTACTTCCAAAAAACCGCGTTTATTAAAAAATTTCCGGACCTGGCAAAGGAACTCTCCCCATTGTTTTACTTTAGTCACATGCATAAGAAAATTGTGTATAACTCTGAAGATGGGACTTAAAAAGCAAAATCCACGACTGGACTGCTGGGTGCGCTTACGGTTTCCGAGCCTCACAGGTCGTCACATCGAAGAGGCAATCAAAACTGGGCTCGTTTACACTTCAGATGGGAAACAGCTAAAGAAGGGTGACCGCTTCGCTTCGGACCAAGATATTGACTACTCGAGACTGCATGCGCATCTCTCAATGCTGAAAAGAGGAACTGCACAGCTTGTAGTTCCTATTGTTTTTGAAACGGACGCCTATCTAATCGTCGACAAACCTGCTGGTATCGCAAGCCACCCTTTGAGCCTTTACGATACCGAAACCATTACCCATTGGGCACTCGCACGCTATCCGGGTATCGAAGCTGAGTTTAAAACTACTCAGCCAATCATCACTCCTCACAGGTTAGATAACGGAACGAGTGGCCTGCTTGTCGTAGCAAAAACTTCATCGGCTTTCCACAGTTGGAGGCTGATGTTTTCTCGCAAAGAAGTGAAGAAAAAATACCTCGCATGGTGTTGGGGTCAGGCAGAGTCCTGCGAATTTTCCATTTCCACCCCAATTGGCCACTCGCCCAACGACCCAGCAAGAATGGTCACGGTAAAAAATAGAGCAAGATTTAGACCTCCCCTGCAACAAGCAAGCAGTTTCGTTAAGGTGATTAGACAAGACGCAGACCGATTTCTTTGCGAAGTAAGCTGTGAAACTGGAGTCACGCACCAAGTGAGGGTTCATTTGGCAAGCGTGGGTTTTCCGCTCTTAGGAGACCAAACGTACGATCCCGTTTGGATGAAACGCGGCGAGATCCAACGGTACCATCAACTGCGTGCATTTGAACTGACTTGTGGACAGCAAACCTGGAGCGCGCCCGTTGCGGAATTTATTTCCTCCCATATAAAAACGTAAGCTAGCGAGCGATTAGGCGAAAGCCTGTCACAACGGCAGGCTGGTACCGACAAGCGTGCAAGCCAAAAAGGTAGATGACGACGGACATTTCGGCTCATTGAGCCTACGGCGCACTCAGCTTGGCTTCAGCTGTTAGTGGAGCAATTTCGGCCTGCTCGGCAGTTACTTCTTTTTCTTCCTCAGGCAATTCCTCTTCATTCACTGCCATCTGCACTCTGCGGTATCCTTCAAGGCCTGTGCCTGCAGGAATCAAGCGTCCCATAATGACGTTTTCTTTCAGTCCCCTCAGGCGATCGATCTTTCCTTGAACAGCTGCCTCGGTCAAAACCTTAGTTGTCTCTTGGAAGGATGCTGCCGAAATGAAGCTTTCGGTACTCAGCGAGGCCTTGGTAATACCCAATAAGAGGGGTTCCGCGGCTGCTGGCTTTTTGCCCAGCTTTTTCACTCGCTCATTCTCATTCTCAAACCTCCAGCGCTCGATGTGCTCACCCAACAAGAAATCCGTATCCCCCGGATCGGTGATTCTCACGCGCTTGAGCATCTGGCGAACAATTAACTCAATATGCTTGTCGTTAATTCTCACACCCTGCAAACGGTACACTTCTTGGATTTCGTCGACGAGATACCGAGCAAGCGCCTTTTCGCCCAGAATCTTCAAGATGTCGTGTGGGTTAGCCGCACCATCCATAAGTGGCTCGCCCGCTTTCACCCAATCGGCTTCACGCACGCTAATATGCTTACCCTTCGGAATTAAATATTCTTTAGGATCACCGTGTTCGGGCAAAACGACCACTTTACGCTTGCCCTTACTGTCTTTTCCAAATTGGATTTCACCGTCGATTTCACTAATCGTGGCGCATTCCTTAGGCTTACGTGCCTCAAACAATTCGGCCACACGCGGGAGACCTCCGGTAATGTCCTTGGTCTTTGTCGTCTCCCTCGGGATCTTTGCGATGGCATCGCCGGGGAACATCTCATCGCCTTCATAAACGGTGAGATTCGCTCCGATTGGGAGCATGTAGGTCGCTTTGGGAGTCCTTTTCTCATCGAGGATAACTACACGCGGTCGCATGTCAGTATCTCGAAAATCAATAATGACTCGACGGGAAAGACCCGTCACCTCGTCAACCTGCTCAGATACCGATACACCTTCTGTAATGTCTACCAAGGACGCCTTGCCACCCTGCTCGGTCAATACCGGAACTGTATACGGATCCCACGTGGCAATGACCTGCCCCTTCTTCACTCTATTGCCATCCTGAATGGTCAGTTTTGCACCGTAAACAAGTTGGTATCGCTCACGCTCGCGCCCCGTCTCGTCCAAAATACCGAGTTCAGCATTTCGATTCATCACGGTCCAAGTGCCCTGTCGGTCTTTCACTACGTTCGCGCGCATCAGGCGAACCGTGCCGTCATGTCGAGGCTCAAGGCTACTCTGCTCCGCCCGCCGTGTCGCCGTACCACCCACGTGGAAGGTACGCATCGTAAGCTGTGTACCGGGTTCACCGATACTTTGCGCTGCAATAATACCCACGGCTTCACCCTTATTAACTAGGTGTCCACGAGCCAAATCTCGACCATAGCAAAGACAACAAATGCCAGTAATACTTCGGCACGTTAGCGCCGAGCGGATCATCATTTTTTCGATGCCGGCTTCTTCGACAAGACGTACGGTGTCCTCGTCGATTGCCTGGTTTGCGGTAATTAGCACCTGGCCAGTATAGGGATCCTTCACATCATCAAGCGCGACACGTCCCAGGATTCGATCACCGATAGATTCAATAATTTCGCCGCCTTCAACCAGCGCCGTGACCTCGATACCGTCTGCGGTATGGCAGTCGTGATCACCAATCACAATATCTTGCGCAACATCAACCAGACGGCGCGTGAGATAACCTGAATGCGCGGTCTTAAGTGCGGTGTCAGCCAATCCTTTTCGCGCTCCGTGAGTTGAAATGAAATATTGGAGTGCATCCAACCCCTCTCGGAAGTTAGCCGTAATGGGAGTCTCGATGATTTCGCCCGAGGGACGCGCCATTAGCCCTCGCATTCCAGCTAGTTGCTTAATTTGTGCTGCACTACCTCGAGCGCCACTATCCGCCATGATATAGATCGGGTTTAACGAGGGTATCGGCAGTTTCTTACCTGCCTTGTCGACCACCCACTCCGTTGAAATCTCATCCATCATCTCCACGGCGACCTGTTCAGTGACTTGAGCCCAAATATCGATAACTTTGTTATACCGTTCACCGTCGGTAATGAGACCTTCTGTGTACTGATTCTGGATTTCCTGGACCTCTTTGTAGGCTTTCTGGAGTAATTCCTCTTTCTTTTTAGGAATTCTCATGTCCTGCATACAAATACTGATTCCAGCCTTTGTGGCATATTCGAATCCGAGAGTACGGAGTCTATCTGCCAAGACTACGGTGCGCTTATTTCCCGCCACGCGGTAGCAACGATCCATTAATTCGGCCAAGGCTTTTTTGTCCATCACACGATTGTAATCTTCGAATGGAACCTGATCAGGCATAATTTCCCTGAGGATTAGGCGCCCGGCACTTGTTTCCCACATTTTGCCATTGACTCGAACGAAGATCTTAGAATGCAGATCAATTTGCTCGGCTTCATAGGCATAGATAGCTTCCACAGGAGCAGAGAATTTCTTTCCCTCACCTCTTCCACCAGGACGCTCTTGAGTCATATAGTAAATTCCTAAGACGATATCCTGGGTGGGATCAATGATCGGTTTACCATAGGCAGGTGAAAGAATGTTGTTAGTGGACATCATGAGCACTCTTGCTTCAAGCTGCGCTTCAACACTCAGGGGCACATGCACTGCCATCTGATCACCGTCGAAATCTGCGTTAAAGGTCTGGCAGACCAACGGATGGAGTTGAATAGCCTTGCCCTCAATAAGCACTGGTTCAAAAGCCTGTATGCCCAACCTGTGCAGCGTGGGGGCGCGATTGAGCAGAACGGGATGCTCCTTAACCACCTCATCTAAAATATCCCAGACTTCCTCTTTTTCTTTCTCCACCATCTTTTTGGCACTCTTGATGGTAGTGACATAACCACGCTCTTCCAACTTGTTAAAAATAAAAGGCTTGAAAAGTTCCAATGCCATTTTTTTCGGTAAGCCACATTGATGCAGCTTTAACTCAGGACCCACTACAATGACCGAACGACCGGAATAATCGACTCGCTTACCCAAGAGATTCTGTCTGAACCGGCCTTGCTTTCCTTTGAGCATATCGCTCAACGAACGTAACGGCCGTTTATTCGGTCCAGTAAAGGTGCGTCCCCGACGTCCATTATCAAACAAAGCGTCAACTGCTTCCTGAAGCATTCGCTTCTCATTACGGATGATAATTTCGGGTGCATTGAGTTCTTGAAGCCTTTTCAAGCGATTGTTTCGGTTAATTACCCGTCGATATAAATCGTTCAGATCGGAAGTTGCAAACCTTCCACCATCCAGGGGAACCAATGGCCGCAGGTCTGGGGGAATCACAGGAATTACTTCGAGCATCATCCACTCAGGGCGGTTCCCTGAGTTCTTGAACGCCTCCACGACCTTTAGCCGTTTTGCCAACGCTTTTTGAATGGTTTCGCTGGACGTCTTAGTTAAGGCAATCCTTAATTCCTTCCCAAGACCCTCGCAATCGACTTCTTTCAGCATTTCACGCACGGCTTCAGCGCCCATGGCAGCCCTGAAATCTTGCTTAAATTGCTTGCGCGCTTGTGTATGCTCGTCTTCCGACAGAATATCTGCTTTTTTCAAAGTAGTCTTACCAGGATCGGTCACAACATAAGCTTCGCAATATAACACCCGCTCCAAATTCTTGAGGCTCATATCAAGAATTGCGCCAATACGACTTGGAAGGCTGCGCAAAAACCAGATGTGCGCAACGGGAGTGGCAAGCTCGATGTGTCCCAGCCTCTCACGCCTTACCTTGGATTGAATAACTTCAACTCCGCACTTTTCGCAAACAACGCCCCGATGCTTCATTCGCTTGTACTTGCCGCAGTTGCATTCATAGTCTTTCACAGGACCGAAGATTTTTGCGCAGAAAAGTCCGTCTCGTTCTGGCTTAAAAGTACGGTAATTAATCGTTTCTGGCTTCTTAACTTCTCCGTACGACCAAGAACGAATCTTCTCAGGACTCGCAAGAGAGATTTTTACGGCATTAAAGCTTAAGGGGTCCTTTGGTTTATCAAAAAAATTCAGAAGATCTTTCATAGTGCAGCATCCTCCATAAGCTCAACATCGAGTGCCAAACTTTGAAGTTCTTTTACCAGAACGTTAAATGATTCAGGCAGTCCTGGCTCAAGCACATTCTCCCCTTTAACGATGGCTTCGAACATTCGGGTCCTCCCCGCAACATCATCCGATTTAACAGTAAGCAACTCCTGCAGACAGTAAGCCGCACCATAAGCCTCCAACGCCCACACTTCCATCTCTCCCAGTCTTTGGCCTCCAAATTGAGCCTTACCGCCTAGAGGTTGCTGAGTAACCAAGCTGTAAGGTCCAATGCTGCGTGCATGAATTTTCTCATCGACTAGGTGGTGCAACTTCATCATGTACATCACACCGACGGTTACGTCGTGCATAAAAGGCTCACCTGTCTTGCCATCGAAAAGAACCTGTTGTCCAGACTCAGGCAAGCCAACGGCCTTAAGGGCCGCACTGATTTCAGCCTCCTTGGCACTGTCAAAAACAGGGCTCGAGAGGGGCAATCCGGATCGAAGTCTTTCCACGACCTTTCTGAGCTGTCCCTCATCCAAACTATCGATTTCTTTCTCCAGCGTCTTAGTGGACAGGAATTTCTTAAGCAAATCCCTCATCAGACCAGCATTAGCAGCATTCCATTGGCTCAAAGCATCTTGAACCTTGAGTCCAAAACCCTGAGCAGCTCGTCCCAAATGCGCCTCCAATATCTGTCCGACGTT
>JACQOU010000394.1 GCA_016207775.1 Deltaproteobacteria bacterium | reverse complement strand
TATTAAGCTCATGACAAATCTCATACTCGCCGGATGCAAATTTATCAAAATTCAAACAGATATCGTTAATTTTTACGGCGTGGCCCCACAAATAAGTGCTAAGACGCATGACTTTGCAAGTGAGATCGCCTTCGCCTTTATCACGAACCAAAACAGTTGCTGTCAGATCGCCTGTGCAACCTTTACCGTAATATAATGGGAGGGCTGTAATTGCCTGGACAGAAACTCCCCCAAAACACAATACTGTTAAAATGATGGTTTTAATCATGCCCCCTCCTCTCGCGTGCTGCAACTTACAAATTTAATCAAAAAATCTGAACGTTGTCACTGCGACAAACTGTCCGACTTTTGGGGGTATGAGGTGAATAGAGCTACTGAGGCTACTCGGTAGTTCTACTCACCTCATACCCCTTTCCCGCCAAAGAAGAAGTACATATCTGACGATATGTTGAGGGTTTTCCGAGTGAGGATCGTTCAAAGATGCCCCGAAGATGGGATGCAGAAATGCCAAAATAATTATCTTAAGGTCTATAGTTTCGACAAGAACTCCCCTAGCGCTACCTTCCACCTTCCCATTCCAGACATGCCAAGGGTCGATGCGAGTTTGCGATTGGATAGGACACAAAAACGGGGTCTACTGGCGGGCAAGTGAACGTCGGCTATTTTCTTTGGAACAAGTTGAGTGCGATAGCCAAGTTTTTGGCAAACAAACTGGAACACGTCGTACCAAGTGGCCCAATCATCATAGGCAAAATGAAAAAGACCGCTGGCACGTTTTTCTAAGAGACGCAAAACACTTTCGGCCACGTGCTTTGTCCATGTGGGAGCACCCCACTGATCAGCAAATGGCGTGAAAACCTCTTTATTCTTTAGGGCGGTAAACCGTTCTTTATGCTCTCCATAAAGCCACTGCACACGAAGAATAAGAGAAGCAGAGTATTTCAGTGCCGTTTGTTCTCCCAGCCACTTTGTGTACGCATAGTAGTTGCTGGGATTAGGTTTATCCTCTTCCTCCCAAGGAGTCTCTCCCGAGCCATCGAAAACTTGATCGGTGCTGAAATGGACAAAGGTTGCCACAATTTCACTGCAAGCCTCAGCCAAATAGCCGGGCGCCATGGCATTGATAGCAAGCGCTTGGTCGCGCTCTGACTCCGCAAGGTCTACGTTCGTATAGGCAGCCGCATTGATGACTACCGAGGGCTTGTGCTCCAAAACAGTACTGAATACTCTTGTTCGATCGGTAATATCTAAATGTTGGCGATCGAATTCCAAAAGCTCATATCCGCTTCCCTTCAAGGCTTTGGCAAGATCCCAGCCCAACATGCCCCGGCTTCCCGTGAGTAGTATTTTGCTGCCCTTACTCATTCTTGTAGCATTAACGTATTAGCCAAATGGAGAGATTCGAAGGTCCCGGCATCCGTCCAGGCGCCCTTCAATAGTTCGTATGTCATTTGCCCTTGTGAAATATAGTGATTATTCACATCAGTAATTTCAAGTTCTCCCCGGTGACTTGGACGCAACGTGCGAATGATTCTGAACACGTCCGGATCGTAAAAATAGATGCCCGTTACGGCATACGTACTCTTCGGCTGACTCGGTTTTTCCACAATTCCGACCACCTTGCCATCCCTGACCTCAGCAACCCCGAAGCGACTCGGATCTTGTACCTCTTTCAGCAGTATCTTGGCTCCTTGTCTTTGTTCATGAAAGCGGGTTGCAAAAGGGCCCAGTTCGTCCGCAAAAATGTTATCACCCAAAATCACAGTCACCGCGCTACTTCCGGCAAACGACTCAGCCAGCCCAAGTGCCTGGGCAATTCCACCCGCTTCATCCTGAACACGATAAGTAAAATGGCAGTTAAAGTCTTTGCCGGAACCGAGCAGCGAGACCACATCGCCCATGTGCTCCACTCCGGTAACGACTAAAATTTCATGCACTCCAGCACCCACCAGCTTTTCCACCGGATGGAGAATCATTGGTTTCTTGCCCACCGGGAGCAGATGCTTATTGGTGACTTTGGTAAGAGGGTAAAGGCGTGAACCGGTCCCCCCCGCTAGAATAATTCCCTTCATCATAATTTAGCCTCAGGTGTGAATTTAGCTTTGTAATTGGCCGTGTAGTAATCAAAAAAAGCCTTATCTCGCAATTGCTTCCACCAAGCGGAGTTCTCAATATACCAGTGGATTGTTCGACTAAGCCCTTCCTCAAAACCTGTTGCGGGGACCCACCCCAGTTGCTGTCGAATCTTATTACTATTTAAAGCATAACGACGGTCGTGGGCAGGTCGATCTTTCACAAAAGTGATCAACGATGCGGGCTTATCCAATATCTGTAAAATTTTTGAAATAATCTCCAGATTGGGTACTTCCTGATTGCTGCTAATGTTGTACACTTCTCCCAGTTTCCCTTGGTGCATGACTTGATCAATCGCTTTACAGTGGTCGGCAACAAAAATCCAGTCTCGCACTTGCCTTCCGTCCCCATACACTGGGATAGACTTTCCCTCTAAAGCATTCGCTATCACGAGCGGAAGCAATTTTTCCGGAAACTGACGGGGACCAAAATTATTCGAACACCGGGTGATGACAATTTCCTGACGAAAGGTGCGGAAACAAGAAAGTGCCAGCAAATCAGCGCAGGCCTTCGAAGCCGAATAGGGGGAGCTGGGTACCAAGTGCGAATGTTCTGTAAAGGAGGCGTCTGAAGGCTCCAAGGAACCATAAACTTCGTCAGTGGACACCTGGACAAAACGGACGTTGCCCAGCTTGCGAGCCCAATACAATAAGTTTTGCACACCCACTACGTTGGTTTGAACGAAAGAGCCGGGATCGAGGATGCTTCTATCAACATGGGATTCTGCAGCAAAATTCACAATCGTATCAATGTCGTGAGTTTTGATTATCTCGCCAACTAATGCCGATCCAATGTCCCCATGGACGAATGAGTATCTGGATGGCGCCAAATTTTGCAAAAATTCTTTGGTTTGCGGATGGGCCGCATACGTCATGGCATCCAGGTTCACTACTTTGTAATCAGGATGGTGGCGCAGTAGATGCTCGATAAAGTGCGAGCCGATAAAACCGCAACCCCCGGTAATCAAAAGATTCATAAGGGGGGCTATACCATGGACAGCAAGCGGTTGCCAATCAGGATATCCCAATCAGGATATGCCACACGCTACCGTGACAGACGCCTTCCTGGCTTGCTAAAGCCCAGATAAAGGGGGGCCTATGAGAAATATTTTGGGAACCTTAATTTTGGCTCTGGGAACCGTTATCAGCTTTGCTGATCCCATGCAGTGCCCTCACACCCTCTCGTACGCGGGAGGGGGGTATCTCAAGAGTGGCACCACCTTCTTTTATCGAAGCGGAAATTATCTGAAATCAGGCAATACTCTCTACTACCCGTCGGGAGGTTACCTAAAATCAGGCGAAACCTACTACTACCCTGCGGGTGCCTACCTAAAAAGTGGAAGCACGGTCTACTATCCCTCGGGACAGCACCTGAAAAGTGGAGACGTTTACTACTATCCGAGCGGACTAACCTTTAAATCGGGAAGCACTTTCTATTACCCAGGTGGCCAATATGCACGAAACGGGAAGATATTGTACCGCCCCGACGGTTCAGAAACACCTTTTCCCGTTTACTTGCAGGCGGAGATTGGATCCTACGGAAAATTATCCGCTATTGTCCGCGAGGAAAGCGAGAACATTAGCATCCAGTTCTACAGTCAACTGATTCAGACGCCGGAAGTAAATTTTACCGCTGACTGGGACGGCGACAACTTTACTACGCTAGTCTTCCAAATTAACACCGGTGTTGCAGAAGAAAGCGTACTTCTTACCTACAGCAATAATCAATTCAGTTGCGCTTTGGCTCAATATTGAAAGTGTGAAATGGCTTGGGCAGCCTTCACCAAGTTCAAACGGCCCCCAGATATTGTCTTTCCTTTTAGGGAATCCAGTTTATCTACATTATCCATAATTATCTTCTTTATCATCAATGCCGCCTTCGGGGGATCGTTTCTGTTTAATTCCTGAAAAGCTGCGCTCGCAATATGATGCAACAACGCCACTGAACCCGCTACATGAGGAGATGACATCGAAGTTCCGGTCATGGAGCCAGAACCACCCCCCGCAGTAGTCGAGAATATTCCTGTCCCGGGTGCTCCCAGCGCAATCGTCCTGAGACCATATCCGGCATAACTCACTTTCTGATCGTTTCGGTCCGTATTAGTAACGGTAATCAAATGGGCTGCTGAACATCCTGTAGGAACATCCCCCACGCTATCTACATCAACGCCCAGGTTAGCTGTGGCAGCCGCACTTAATATCCCAAGCTTGCCCATTTCCTCGTACAATTCATTCCAAATCTTGAATTGGGACGATTTGCAGTCTGCCTTATCAACTCCAAAACTGGAATTAGTGACCACAACATTAGCCCCCTTGCGCCCATGGCTTTCGAGCCAAAGCTTTTTCTGCGCTATCACGTAGCCATAACCTTCGGCGACTACTGAGCTGAGCGCTGACTCCGCTGCGACGGCCATCAACTTTACTCTCCAGTTGACCCCCGCAACGTGCAATCCATTATTGCCAGAAGCGCCTGCAATGCCAGCTACGTGGGTGCCATGATTGCTTCTTTCAATCACTCCACTGTGTGTATAGGCACTCCAGCCGTTGACATCATCCACATAACCATTTCCATCGTCATCCACAGCATTCCCGGCCACTTCTCCCTCGTTGTTCCATAAATTTTCGACCAAATCGGGATGTTTGATATCCATCCCGCCATCGACGATCGCTATCACGATATCGTTTCCATCTTTATCCTTGCCGCCCACCCCCAAGTCCCACGCCTGCGTTGCGCCGATATCCGCCGCGGAATTTGGATTCTTCATACTCCACTGCTTGTTGAAATTCGGGTCATTGGGAATCCGACTTCTTAAACTCATTTGATG
>JACQOU010000412.1 GCA_016207775.1 Deltaproteobacteria bacterium | reverse complement strand
GAGAAAGCTCACGCCGTTCTTCATATTATTGATACAAAAAATATTGAAAGAATGCTGGGCTTGAGTTTGCAGCTCATTGAGGCAGGTTTACCTGTCATTGTTGTATTAAACATGAGCGATGAAGCGCACAAATTGGGCATTCGAATGGATGCTCGAGCACTGGAACAATCACTGGGTGTTCCCGTTGTAATGACTACTGCAACGACCGGAGAAGGTGTGGATACCTTAATTTCTCAGATCTCCGCTCGTCAAGGACGCACCTCAAAGACTATCCATTACGGAGAAGCACTTGAAAAAACGTTATCCAGTTTAACGGCCCATCTTGGCGACTCCCAGCACGTATTGGCCAGAACACGAGCTTTGTTGCTTGTTTTGGATCCACAGAGGATACAAACACTGCCGATTGAAAAAGCCAAGGCAGAGAGCTTGCTCGACATTGTTTCAAAAACGAGAGAGAAACTTCAGCCGTCGGTCGAATACCATACAGCGATGGTGCTGAGAGAAAATGTTAACCGCACTCTCCAGGATTCTGTTGTTTTTCCAAAGGGGGGAATGCTTGGTTTCCAGGAAAGACTCAGCCGGATTCTCATGAATCCTTTGAGTGGGGTACCTATCCTTGTCCTCGTTTTGTACTACGGAATTTATAAATTTGTTGGCGAATTCGGCGGGGGTACCCTTGTCGATCTTCTTGAGACAAATCTTTTCGAAAATACCATTAATCCCTGGGTCGAAAATGTGGTGAGCTCGCTCATCCCGTGGCCCTTTCTTCAGGAACTATTCATCAAGGATTATGGAATTTTCACTCTTGGCATTCGTTACGCAGTTGCCATCATTCTCCCCATTGTTGGAACGTTTTTCATAGCATTCTCGGTTCTTGAGGACAGTGGCTATCTTCCAAGACTTGCGATGCTGATTGATTCTGTTTTCAAGAAAATAGGGCTGAATGGTCGAGCGGTCATCCCCATCGTTTTAGGTTTTGGCTGTGGCACGATGGCAACCATGGTGACCCGAACGCTCGAGACCAAGCGCGAAAGGTTGGTTGCCACTCTATTGCTTGCATTGGCGATTCCTTGTTCCGCTCAGTTGGGGCTCATCTTCGGCCTACTCGCCGGTCATCCCTACGCGCTTATTATGTGGATGGGATTTATCACAGCAATCTTCTTATTTACCGGGTTACTTGCCGCTCGAATACTCCCTGGCACTAACCCCAGCTTCTACATGGAAATGCCCCCGCTTAGACTGCCGAGACTAAACAACGTGGCCGTAAAAACCTATTCGAGAATGGTGTGGTATTTCAAAGAAATTCTTCCGCTGTTTATATTGGCCAGCGTTTTTATCTGGGTCGGTCAGCTCACAGGACTATTTCAATTCCTGGTTCGTTGCCTTTTGCCGGTAGTCAAAGGAATTGGCCTCCCTGATGGTGCGGCGGTCGCATTCCTATTTGGATTTTTCAGACGTGATTATGGGGCTGCGGGCCTTTACGACTTGCACAAAACGGGTGCTTTATCAGCTATTCAACTAACCGTGGCAGCCATTACCCTCACCTTGTTTTTACCTTGCGTGGCTCAATTCCTAATCATGAAGAAGGAACGGGGCGCCAAAACCGCAATATTAATGGGAGTGGGTATCTTCATTTTTGCATTTGCTACTGGGTTTGCTGTCAATACGATACTCAATATGGTGAAGGTGGCATTATGATTTGTCCTTTTTGTGGCAGGCGATTCGACGAAGACAAGGCAACCAAATCCTGTTCAGGCTGTGCCACTTCCAACGGTTGTAACATGCTTCCCTGTCCCTACTGTGGCTATGAAGTACCCAAACAAGCTCCACTTTTCGGATGGATAGCGCGGTTATTTGGTAAGAAGCGTTCAACATCCGAATTGGGTCGTCTTGCCGATGGCGTACCGGGCACAGAGGGTATCGTTGAAAAGCTGGCAACTGACGATAAAGGGAAAGTTCAAAAGATGACTGCCATGGGCGTATTGCCGGGCACACCCATCAAACTGATTCGACGTTTTCCAGCCTTTGTTTTTCAGGCGGGATATAGCCAATTTGCCGTAGACCGGAGTCTGGCCAAAACCGTTTTGGTAAAATGGAAAAAGCCTCACAAAAACGCAGGTGCTTAATGAAACGATCGGACGTTCAAGCTAAGAAGTCTAAAGTTTTGGAGCAATGGTTTTGGAAAATATACGACGAATATGTTGTCAAAAGCCAACTTAAACAAAGTCAGCAGCGACGGCTTGTGGCCAGGTATTTTCTGGATCTAGGCCTTCATGTCAGCGCGGACGATTTGAAGCATGCGTTAAAAAAAGATGGGCATAGCATCGGTACTGCGACTATTTATCGAACATTACAACTTCTCAGTCAGGCAAATTTAGCAGAGGAAAAATTTTTTCAAGACAGCAGTTCTTCCATATTTGAACTGCGTTCACCGTTCTCTCATCATGACCACCTCGTTTGCAAGGGATGCGGCATGGTGATTGAATTTAAAAATGAAGAGATCGAAAAGCTGCAAGAAAAGATTGCCCTAAAAAATGGCTTTAAGCTCAATTCCCATCGTATGGAGCTTTTTGGCTTCTGCCATTCCTGCAATCGGTCAAAAACCAAATCCTAGCGGCTAGCGCCTGAACTTTGACAGGATCATCGACTGAAACGCACCCACTTCAATCGACCCGTCCATCTGAGTTGCAATCGGTTGTTCAGAAATCAGATCCTGATAACGACCAGGCTCAGGGAGGCGGATAGTTTTCACCGCTTCCGTTGGGTTGATGACCACGAAGCTTTCATTGTCTTGCCCGTCTACTCGCCGATAAGCGGCAACCACTCCATTTCCAGGCAGGAAACTCAGCGACGCACACTCAGATGCACGAAGCTCAGGCCTTTGCTTGCGGAGTGCGATAAGACGTCGATAATGGCTCAACAAAGACGCGGAGTCCGTTAACTGGCGCGCAATCGAAAAATCGGGACGAAGCACGGTCGTTTTCTCATAAAATGCGTTCCACCACGGTTGATGATTGGGCCGCCACGGAAACCATTTTGCATCATCAACCCAAAGTAGTTGTCCATCGCCAAAGCCAGCGTTCAAACCTTCATTCCAAAATAAAGGTGCGCGCTTGAAAAGATCATCATAAAAATCTTTTGGATCTGCCACAGAGGGTTGGTCCATGCCAATTTCCTCTCCATAATAAAGAAAAGGAGTTCCTGGCAGCGTGAATAGCATGCTGGCTACTGATTTCAATAACCCCGGCTTTCCGCCAAGCTGATTGCTGACGCGAAGTTGATCATGGTTGGAAAGAAAGGGTGAATAGAAATTGGAGGGTATTTGGCCCGGCTTTGATTCGAAATCTGCAACTAAAGCATCGCCCAAGGTATGTTTTCGCCTGAGAGAAGCGTAAACACCTCCTTTATCTTCATCAATCAGGTTGCTCGTAAGTGCAAAAATAATTTCATTGCTAAAAGTGAAATTGAAAGCTGCATCAAGGCCTTGTTGGCCATTGGGATAATACTTAGAAATGGTTTCGTTGGTATGCCAGATTTCGCCAATGAGAAACGCGTCCGGTTTCACTTTTTTTAAGAACCGACCAAAGCCCAACCAGAACTCGATCGTTTTCTTGGAATCTGCCTGAATGATTAAATTTTCCTGCACCTCTTCGTGGAGGTAGCGCGCACCATCCAAACGAAATCCATCCACACCGAGTTCAAGCCAGTATCTTGCGATTTTGAGTATTTCATCTACAAGCAAGGGCTCATCAAAATTGAGATCGGGCTGGGTTGGGCTAAAAACAGCGTAATAGTAAACCGGACGATCGCGATCTTCCCATGCTGGAAACTGTCGACGATGCTCCTCTAATCGAGCCTTGTCGAAATGCCAAACGTCACGCCACGTACTGGCCGTTGGAGACAACCAAGGCTTGCCCCAGGAAGAGCCCTCCAGGTCAACTTCACTTTTCCAAACAAAATAATTGCTGAATGGCATTTCCAGTTTCTGCGCTCGCCTAAACCACTCATGTCGGTTGGAAACATGATTGATGACCAAATCCACAATAATACGTATTTGGTTCGTATGGGCCGCTTCCAATAAATGGATGAAATCTTGCTGACTGCCATAACGGCGATCGATTTCTAAAAAATCGGATGCGTCATACCCGTGGTAGGAAGGCGATTGAAAGATCGGAGTAAGCCAAAGCCCATTGATGCCTAACTTTCTAAAGTACGGCATCTGTAAAGCGATGCCGGCAAGGTCACCGATGCCATCGGCATTGGTGTCACGAAAACTGGCTGGCCAAATCTGATAAAAGATTGCCTCTTGCCACCAATTTCGGTTTTGGCTTCGGTTTCGGCTTCCGTTTCCGTTTCCACTACCCGAACCAGGCTCCACTAACAAAAAGAAAATCGCAAAAACAACTACAAAATGTTTCACTGGATACCCTTCTAATAACTCAGTGCAAAGTCGGCGCAATGGCCGGAGGCTCGGTGGCGGGTCTTCGTACCTCCTGGCCGTGCGGACTAATTTGGCGCCTTATCCTGGGCCTTCGGCTTCCAGTCAAAATCAGGATGGGCATTATTCTTGGGTTTCGCCGGACCTGGCACAGCTTTGTTAGTCTTTGCAATGTTATTCGGTTTGATCTGTGGCTCAGGGTAATTCTTCGAACCAGGTTTTCCTATATTGGCCGCCCCAGCAGACGCCGCAGAAGCGCTTGCTGAAAAAATCACTAGCAGAGTAAGAAATGCTAAACGGGTAGGTTTCATTTTTGCCTCCTAGGCTCGTTTGCCTTAGCAATGAA
This sequence comes from Deltaproteobacteria bacterium, assembly GCA_016207775.1. GTDB lineage: Bacteria > Bdellovibrionota > FAC87 > UBA2466 > UBA2466 > JACQOU01. The sequence continues at coordinate 205 of JACQOU010000412.1, read as the reverse complement.
GTTAAACAAGTACCGACGAATATTACTAATTTAAAGGGATGCAGTCATAATTGCAACTGTTCAAGCAGCGATTCCCGGTAAGCCACTGGTTTTTCCGAATTTAGGTTCGGCCGCATCGTTTCCAGCTTGATCTGGATGTAAATTGCCAGTGGCCGAACCTAAATTCGGAAAAACCAGTGGCATTCAGCTCTTCAACAGGGACCGT
>JACQOU010000038.1 GCA_016207775.1 Deltaproteobacteria bacterium | reverse complement strand
ATACAGTTTTTTTTGAGAAAATGGTCATCAATTCTTACGTAATTATCAAAATGTCAGTCAATGCAATTGGAAAAGAATGTGAAAACCAAGAAGCAAAATAAAGCAAAGAAAATCAATGAACTCTTACGGCAGCTGCCTTCGGTTGAAGTGTTATCTCAGAGTCCGCTATGGAATGCATTAGGACTGCTTCATAGCGTACGGGTGCGGCTGTCGAGAAAGCATATTGTTCAAGCACGCAAGCGGCTGCTCAAAAACGGCGTTGACCCTAATCAAACAGAGTGGGAACAGGACATTGGACGGCAAGTATCAAGCCTTTCTCTGCGCAAGATGCGAAAAGTGATCAATGCAACGGGCGTGGTTCTTCATACCAATTTGGGACGTGCGCCTCTAGGTAAAGAAGTGCTTCACTCCATGGCGGAACAGTTAGCCGGATATTGTAACCTCGAATTGGATCTTGAGGGCGGTGAAAGAGGCAGCCGAACCTCTCATGTTGAAGAAATGATCAGTCTCTTATGTGGCTCCGAGAGTGCGGTGATTGTGAATAATAATGCTGCTGCACTTTATCTCATTGCTCACACCTGGGCAAAAGGTGCTGAGGTGATTGTGTCTCGGGGGGAGCTTGTGCAGATTGGAGGTGGATTTCGAATTCCTGAAATTATTGAAGCAACGGGCGCATCGTTGGTGGAAGTGGGAACAACCAACATCACAGATTTAAAAGACTACAAGAAGGCCCTTGGACCTCGCTCGGCTATGATCCTCAAGGTGAATCGGAGTAATTTTGTTTTGTCTGGCCACGCGCATAGCTGCGATATGGCGAGTTTGTGTCAGCTTGCAGAGTCTTCAGGCATTCCACTGGTAGCGGATATAGGAAGCGGGCTTCTCAGCGAGGAGGTACTCAAAAGCGCATGGAGCGTGTCTCAAATGATGCGTTTTTCACCGCTTGTTTGCTTCAGTGCCGATAAACTTTTCGGGGGACCTCAGGCGGGTATCATTGTTGGAAAGAAAAACCTCGTGCAAAAAATCCGACAGGCCCCTCTGTACCGGGCGATGCGGCTGGGTAAGACGGAGATTTTCTTATTGCAGGAAACCTTGTGGGGTTACTTGCGGGGAGAACTGCCTGTGGCGTTGAGATTATTGACTCTGACCCCCGAGAGTATCAAACAGAGGTGTGAGCAGGTTTGCGCTGAGCTTGGCAAGACTCTACACAATGTTAGGGTCATTTCCGGCACAAGCAGTGTAGGCGGTGGCGCAATGCCGGAGGAACAGTTGCCTACCTTCCTTGTTGAAATCACTGTGCGCGAGGCGCAAAGCTCAGTCCAAAAGCTTCGTCTCGGTAACCCACCCGTTATTACCCGTCTCGGAAAAGGAAAGATTTGGCTTGATTTGCGTACGGTGCTTGAGGAGGAGCAGGGCATTGTCATACAAAGGATTTCGGAGGTGTGTTCGTCATGTACGTGATCGGAACGGCGGGGCATGTGGATCACGGAAAATCCACGTTGCTGAGAGCGCTGACGGGAATGGAACCGGATCGTCTGCCTGAGGAAAAAAAAAGAGGCATGACGATCGATCTGAATTTCGTTTGGTTTGCCGGCAGCCAAGGCAAAATTGGCATTGTGGATGTGCCCGGTCACCAACGTTTTGTTAAGAACATGATCACAGGAGCCGTGGCATTTGACGCCTTCCTCCTTGTGGTAGCCGCTGACGATGGGTGGATGCCTCAAACGGAGGAGCACGCTCAGGTGTTGTATGGGCTTGGTGTCGAGCAGGGGCTTGTCGTGATCACGAAAACGGATCTGGTGGAGCAAACCAGAATCAGTGAGGTGAAGGGATCGGTGGGTGAGCGTCTTGCGCAGCTGTTTGGTCGTTCCTATGAAATGCTGCAATTCAGTCCTGCAGAACTAAACGGTGCGGCAGTGATTAGGGCAAAGCTGATAGAACTTCTGGGTCGTGGGCCCCGTCCTCGCAATGTTGGGAAGCCTGCTTTGTGGATCGATCGTGTCTTTTTGCCTCGTGGAGCAGGCGTTGTGGTGACTGGCACATTGAGAGATGGACAGTTGAATGTTGGCCAGCAAGTAACGATTGCTCCCCAAAGTGTTCAAGCAACCATTCGGTCGCTTCAAGCCTATCATGAGAACGTAAATACGGCCGAGCCCACTTCGAGAGTGGCGGTGGGGCTTACCCGCCTGCAAGGTACTGAAGTGCAAAGAGGCGATGTGCTCCTTTCTCACCCCATTGCCGCGACTCAAATGTTAGTCAGCTGGGTGCACCTTTTTGCCGACAATCGCGACATGCGTTGCTTTCTGGGAAACAAACAGTTTTCTTTTTATGTCGGCACTGCTCGGCAATCCGCCCGCGTAACCTTTTGGAAAGAAGCCGAAGGGGGATGCTTTGCAGGAATTAAATTAGCGCAGCCACTGGGTATCCGATCGGGTGAGCATTTTTTGCTTCGTCTGTTTGGCGAGGAGCAGACGGTTGGCTTTGGATTGGTTATCGAACCTGTTGCTACCCCGAAGCGTGTGGCCATTAAAGGGTTAGAAGGCGGCAAGCCCACCCTCGATTCCATTGTGCGTTACTGCCTGACCAGAGAAGGTTTTCTAGATGTCGATGAAATGGCTGCTCGGAGCATTTATTCGAGGGAGGAAATTGAGAAGGTATTGCGTCTAGTGGAAGCCGTCCGGTTTTCTTCTGCCAAGTTTGCCGACAAAACTGTTTTCGAAAAAAATAAAAATACACTTTGTGAGCTGCTGCGCTCGATCCACGGCGCTGGAAAGCCTCACGTTGGAGAAAACAGTCTTGCAAAGGCAGTATCCAAAGCGACGGGACTGAAGGAGGGTTGGGTGCAAGAGGTTATCTCCCACCTGGTTGGAATGAAGATACTGTGCAGATCGGATAGCGGACTTTCGCTTTTCGGAGCTCAGGCTGAGGATCCGACTGAAGTACAGGCAATGGAGGAGATAGGTTCTCGGCTTGCAACTCTCGGGGTGATTGCGCTTAAAGATTTTGGAACAGGTGAGATCAGTGTATTGAAAAACAGAATGCACAAACTTGTGAAAAAGAATCGAGTGGTGGCTCTGGGAGAAGATCATTTTATTGCGGCGTCGACCTTTGAAATGTTTAAACAAAAAGTCTTACGCTATTTGCAGGAAAAGGGGCAGTCTACCACTTCGGAACTTCGTACTGTTCTAAATGTCTCAAGAAAGCATGTTATATACCTACTTGAAAAAATGGACGAGCAGCGGCTTACGTATCTGAAGGATGGCGTGAGACGGCTGCTTAGGTAGGAAAAAATCATCGTATCCAGTTTCCTGATTCTCCTTTTTGATAACGGAAAATTATGTGGTGAGCTCTCCCACGAGTACGTGGGGCCCTGCCCCAGAGGCTGCTCTCCCTCCTTCCGCTTTTTGCGGGGCGAATCCATACGGCGAGGGAAGAAAAAGAGAGCCGAGGATCTTATGTTCTCATCTCATGCTGAAATCTGTGATGTACGCGGCACAACGTAGTCAAATTAT
>JACQOU010000400.1 GCA_016207775.1 Deltaproteobacteria bacterium | reverse complement strand
GGATAGAGTTGCTCCAGCCGAACAATTCCGCATCGCCTTTCCAACCCCACTCGTAATGCAAAGTACACTCTGCCCGTACAAAAAAGAATCCGCTCCACTTCTGCTGGAAATTCCGCAAGCACATTCTTGAAGCCCCCATTGCTAAACTCCTCGAGTTTCGACACGCTATCGGGGTGCCGAAGAAGGCTCTTGGGGGCCATTACGATAAGTGGTTTCTGATATTTATTTTTTATTTGGCGTCTCAAAAGATGAAAATATTGTGAAGGTAAAGTTGGGTAACACACCCGCAGGTTGTTTTGAGCACACAGTTGAAGAAAGCGCTCCAGTCGCGCACTGGAGTGCTCCGGCCCCTGCCCCTCAAATCCATGTGGAAGAAGGAGAACGATTCCGCTCGTTAAGTGCCATTTGGACTCGCTGGCCGACAAGAATTGGTCAATAATGGGTTGGGCCATGTTGATGAAATCTCCAAACTGAGCCTCCCACAGAACCAATGTGCCAGGGTTGGCAAAACTGAAGCCACATTCAAAGCCTAGGCAAGCAAGCTCTGACAGCATCGTATTGATGACGGTAAATGGCGCTTGATCATCGGCCAAATGAGACAGGGGAATATATTTTTGACCGTTTTTTTGATCGTGAAAAACAGCGTGCCTCTGACTAAACGTCCCCCGTTCAGTGTCCTGCCCCGTTAGGCGAACGGGAATTTTTTCCAGCAATAAAGATGCCATCGCCCAAGCTTCAGCACACGACCAATCAATTGGGTGCGTGCCCTCACCCATTTCCTTTCTCGTTTGAAGACCCCGGGTGATTCTTGGATGGGCACTAAAACCGTCTGGCACATGTCTGAGCTTGTGGTTAATTTGTCGAAGCACCTCAATAGCAACTGATGTGTCAACGCTTGTTTGCTCCTCAAATTTTAGCACGCGCTGAAATTCGAATGGCTGGCCTATCGAGTAGGTTTTTGCCTTTTCAAATGCCGTCTGCAAATTGTGACGTGAAGTGGATCTTAAGCGGTCAAGCTCCGTTTCGGTGATAATACCTTTCGCTAGTGCCCTAGTTGCAAAAAGTTCTACGACCGAGACCTTCCTTTGAATGGCCTGATACATGAGGGGCTGAGTGAATGTAGGATCATCCATTTCGTTATGACCCTGTTTCCGATAACACCAAATATCGATAAAAACATCGCTCTTAAACTCCTGTCGATATTGTATTGCAAGCTCCGCCACATGAACGACTGCACTGGGATCATCGGCATTCACGTGAAAAATAGGGGCTTGTATAGCTTTCGACTCGTCTGTTGGATATCGGGCAGAACGCATTTGATCAACGGGCGTGGTGAATCCCACCTGATTGCTAATAATAAGATGTAGCGTTCCGCCGGTCCGAAAGCCCTCAAGTTGGCTCAATTGAAGTGTTTCAGAAACGATTCCCTGGCCTGTATAAGAGGCATCCCCGTGAATAAGAACAGCTGCTATCTGACTATTCGATTGATCGCTACGGACTTCCTGCTTTCCACGCACAACACCTTCAACAATAGGATCCACTAATTCTAGGTGACTTGGATTCGGTTGTAGCGTGCAATGTACTCTAAGATTTTTTCCTAGTATCCGGTCAGACGAGTAACCGAGGTGGTACCTCACATCACCGTCTCCCTCACTCTCGCTGGGGTCCTGTGTTTCTTCAAACTCTGCAAAAATAGCCTCAAGTGGTTTTTGAAGCACGTTTGCCATGATATTAAGACGACCCCGGTGAGCGGCCCCAACAACAAAATCCTGAATACCTAGCTGTGCCCCCGTTTCAAGTAACGTATTTAATAAAGGAATGAGCGCTTCGGCTCCCTCAAGCGAAAATCTTTTCTGACCAATATATTTTGTTTGAAGAAACCGCTCGAACTCCTGCACCCGAAGAAGTTGTTGGAGAATATTCATTATCTTGGACTGATCAAACGATGGTTGGTTGTATACCGTCTCCATTCTCTGTTGAAGCCAAAGTCTCCTTTGCCTGTCAGTAATGTGCATGTATTCCACTCCGACAGAGCCGCAATAAGTAACTCTAAGCTTTTCCAAAAGATCTTTTAGGCTCCCATCGGTTCGCCCGAAAAAAGAACCATTACCGACGCTTTTTTTAAGATCCGTTTCATAAACATCAAAATTAGACAATTCCAAAAGTGAGTGGTTGGAAGGTGGGTGCTCCAGGGGGTTCAACCTTGCAATCAGGTGCCCAAACTCTCGGTACGCCTCAACGAGCTTTGACGGAGTCGGACTAATCTCTCGGGTGGGTCGCTCTGCAGTTGACTCACCCAGCTCCAATCCAAGAAAAAAATAAACCCACTGGATTTCCAGATTGCTTGGATCAGCTTGGTATCGTTCATAGAGGGTTTCGAGATATTGTAAATTCTGAACGTTAAAAAAATCGTGACCTCTTTGCGATGATACGTGCATGCGCTTTCGCGAAGCTAAACGTGCAAGGCATGTGCCGTGACGCAAACTCACACAAACTTCACCTCGCCGCTTTATCCCGGGGGTCCGTTGCAAAGAGCAACGCACGCCTCATTACGCAGCATCAGCTCGATCTTTGAGGTTGGTTTTTCCTTTGATGGCGTCCGCGCAATGAACACAGCAAAAAACCTCTTCATTCACCTCAACCCCATGGCCTAAAACCTTGCATTGGCAATGCGTACAGGTTGGAGCAAGGAGCTGGACAGCACACTCAAACGAGTCAAATACATGAGGTTGCCCGTTCATTACGACCTCAAAAGACTTATCGTATTCATTCCCACACACTTCACAGATACCCATCGCTTCACCTCCTTTTTGTTTGGAGAGTGATGCATATCCGATGCCTTTCTTAAGCAAAGACCTTGGCAAGGCCGGAGGGGCAAGAAGCAACAGCTTTTAGGTTTTAAGAGTTACAGGTCATTAGAATCTCGCGAAGCTTCTCTGATCCTTCGCGTACCATCTCGGTTGAAGCACTGAACGAAAACCGAATGGCGTCGGTGCAAGTTCCAAAACAACTCCCTGGAGCATTTCCAATTCCGCGGTCGGCAAGAAATGCAGACAACTCATCAGCATCTTTGACGTGAAGTTTCTTGTACACATTCGGCTCAAGCTCCGCCCACAGATAAAAAGCACCCTTAGGGAAAAAGGGCTTGATCCCTGCGATTCCTGAAACGGCCTCATACATAATACTTCTGCGATAACCATATTCTTTTTGCATATCGCTCATGTGGTCTGAGGAACCGCTTACCGCAGCGACTGCCGCCCACTGGGCGATGCTATTCACACCGTTAATACTGCAACGAAGAAGTTTGGGGATTCGCTCACAGAGTCGCTTGTCCGTTGTAACGACATATCCCACTCGCAAGCCACTCATCGCATGGCTTTTGGAAAAAGAGAAGATTGAAACGATTCGATCCAAATAATCGGGCACAAGAGCAGCGATAGAATAATGAACGGCTGGTTCATAAATGACATCTTCGTACGCTTCGTCGGTCACAATATAAAGATTTCTCCTCTTACCAATCTCCGCAATTTGCAGGAGCGTTTCCTTGTCGAGCACGGCGCCTGTGGGATTATGGGGAGAATTTAGAAACAAAACTTTAGTTCGCTGAGTAATCTTTGTTTCAATGTCAGAAGGTGAATACATATAACTATTCTGCGCAGTCAGCTTCACAGGTACCGGGCTTCCTCCAGCAAGACGAATGTGCTCAACCACTTCTGTCCACATGGGATCGGGCACAATCACTTCGTCTCCCGGGTCCAATAAACTTGAAAACGTCAGGAAAAGAGCATGCATGGCGCCGTTTGTAACAAAAACATTCTCAGCCGACGGAACAGCAATGTTGTTCTTGCTCTCAAGTTTTGCCTTTAACGCTCTTTGGAGCTCAGGAATTCCGTTGTTTGCAACATAATGGGTTTTGCCTTTTTCACCGGCTTCCCTAATCGCGTTTAGAACATGAGGGGCTATTGAAAAACTGGGATCGCCAGATTCAAGCCGGTACACTTTTTTCCCCAATGCTTGGGCCTTAAGAAGCTGGTCGCGAATTTGTACAATTTTGCCAAAAGAAATCGTATCGAGAATATGTGCCATTAAGTGGATACTCCGAAGATTTGAACTATTTTGCAAAAAAACCGCAGGGAGTTCAAGGGCTATGAAAAACAAAATAAAAACAGCCTAGGAAATCAATAACTTCTGATAGCCATCACATCAATCACTCAATCGTGTTCTCAATTTTATTTTCTTTTAACGATTCCGCTAAGACTTAAAGGTTAAAATACTGGATAGTCACAAAAAACGAGGGTTTAACTATCTTCCGGCCGATCTTAATGCTGGCACGCCTATTACTCTTATTAACTCCGTCTGCCCTGTGGGCCGAGGGTTCTTATCTCATCATTGACAATAAGCCCACTGCGGCAACGGGTACCCTCGAAATCAAGGCCACCGTAGCAACTAAAGTAAGCCTCAGTATAAGCGACACGGCAACGAATGATTTGGTGAAACCGACCGGAATGATCAACTTCGGTTCTGTGGACTCTGACGGAACTGCTGGAACAGTCCCAGGCATTCCGGTTTCTCCGGGTAAAGCCCTCTATGAAGCCGACTTCATCTTTTCCGCTACGAAAAGCGGGGCGGGGAATGTCTCGGTCACTGCCGAGCGATCAGTACCGGGCACCTTTAACGCCAACGATGGCGTTCTCATTGCAGACGACAATGGCTCTCTTCAGCCACTACCTGCATCAGGAGGAGCCATTACAGTAATCAGCAATCGGACAGAGGGCGACTTTACAAAAAGGCTCGGAATTATGATTTATTCAACCGACAGCGGCACTCTCAACTCAACGCTCAAGTTCACTCTGTCGGCATTGTAATCAGTATTTTGGTGAAACACTTAAGAAGCTCATACTCTGTAATCTGAGGAATCTGCCCAAGCCGTATCAGGAGCATTGCTCCAATAATAGATGTGTGCCCACAGTTCATAAACATATTTTTGGTGGCACAGACCTACTCGGCGCGCGGTAACCAAGCGCTCATCCTACATTTGTGGACGGGACCGGTGATTTGAGTCTGGAACGAATGCACATAAGTCAATTCGTATCCGTCCTTTTGGTCAGATATGGAATAATCCGAATATTCATGGTTATAATTTCCGCCTGAACCAATCCGTATTACCTGCATTCTTCGATTGTTTGGACCAGAAAATGTCAATAATTCTGAAAAATTATTATCTTTGGCTTCAAAAACCGCCATTTTCTTATCCAGAGATAACTCAATCGAATACTTGAAAGAATGACTTCCACAGGGCCATTCGGAATTGAATCTGATCCGTTGGTGCGCCCCTGTAAGCTTCACCAGCTTTCCGCTTAATACATACGAGCGAATAAGCTTGCTCGCAATCATCTTATAGGGCGTCGATAGCGATTCTAACGGCAGAAGGAAATTTGAATCTAGTACTTCCCTAGAAAAGTTGTCCAACTCTGATTTTGCTTCCTTAATTCCTGCAGTCAGAACAGATTTCCGGGCGTATATTTTGGCAGCAAGCACACATTCCCAACAATGCGAGAATTGTTATTATCCGGCCATATTTTATTTTCATGTTCCCCCCAACGTAGAAATTTCATACAGAAGGACTCACAACCTGTCGAGAAAAAAGCAGCAAAGTGTGGTTCGCGGCGAGGCCCAACATGCGCCTCTTGGGTGTATCCGTCTATTAGTGCCACTGCACCTAGCGTCAATCATTCCAAGCTGACTGCCTTCAGCCAGGACAGCAAGGTATGCGCCGGCTAATTCAGCGTTCACTGCTACAAACGTGATTGCCTGTTTACACTGCCCCATCCCTCGTGCGGGAAGGGTCATCCTGACTTACAAGGGCTTAGGATCTGGCCGCTTTCTCACTATTACCCACCACTACCCATGGTTACGCACTGTTCCCTTCCAAAAAGCTTCCAAAATTCAGGACGCTCCCTGCACGTCCTTGGCGAAGGTGAAATAATAGTATCTACTATATTTAGTATATGTTACTGAAAAGGCGGGTTGCATGGGGAGAGTTAGGCGTGGTGGTTATATTATTGAGTGGTGGATGGGAGATCATCCGCCAAAGCATGTGCATGTCTACAAGAATGGAAGGGAAGTGGCCAAAGTGAAAGTGCCTGAGCTGGTTGCCCTGACTGGGAAGTTGAACAAGGCTCTCAAGGTAATCCTAACAGAACTCATAAAGGAGAAAATCTTGTGAAGAACAAAAGAATTAGGGCCGTTTCTTTTAATAACCGTCGTAAAGAAATTGAAGTCACTTACGCCACTGGCAAGAAGTTGAATGTACACTATGGTCAGCTCGGCATTAAGAAAACGGTTGCGAAGGCTTGGGTGGACACAGAGACTAATTGTCAAAGTGTTGCTTTCGCATTTAATGACGGAACAGTTGATTATATGCCTTATGATCAACCGCTGGCACTGAATCGTGATCCTGAATATCTTCTTCAAACTCAGATTGAAGAGCTGACAGCTAAGATAAAATGTGAACTAAGTAAGAGGAAAATTTCGAAACGATTTTTGGCAAAACAGCTCAAAACTTCGGATAACCAAGTGCACAGACTCTTGAATCCCACGATCTTGAACAAGAACCTTGAGCAGCTCTGCAGGATAGCGGAGGTTCTGGAGCTTGAGGTGGAAATTCGTTTACGAAAAGTTGCCTGAGGCTTTAGTGACACTCAATGATAGTGTATCCAGACGTCGCCAAAGAAACGTTTGAGCAAAACCACACAACAGTTTCCCATGCCGGAGGTCAAGCGAAGCCGCCCAACGTCGACGTGGTATTCATCGAAAACCAGTATGATCCCGATCCCAATGATAATCATTTTGAGAGCACAATACTCTACTTGATACGCGAAGACGGCAGATTCAGACTGGAAAGCGATTACCATAAACTAGGATTGTTTACATTGGAAATGTGGAGAGCTTCACTTTCCGAATCCGGTTTCAGAGTTTTTGAAGAGAAATATGATGGTCCTGATGCGACCAACTTGCCGGTTTTCGTATGCAGGTAGTATTCTTTCGGGAAAAATGTGATGAATTTACGCATTAGAAAAGCAGCGATAAAAGATCTGTCCGATTTGGTTGACTTGCTGGGCGATTGTGTGCGTGGAATGCAAGCGCACAACATCGACCAGTGGGACCCCGTTTATCCGACAGAAGTCATTGTTAATAACGATATTTCCGATGGCGGTCTCTTCGTGCTTGAGCGGGAAAATCAGATTGTTGGCTGTGTTGCTCTTAACTCAAAACAGGAACCAGAATACGCCGCAGTTTCGTGGAACTTTTCCTTTGAACCCGTCGCTGTGGTTCACCGGCTAATGGTTCATCCGAATGTACAAGGCAAGGGATTTGCTCGAATGCTAATGGGATATATCGAACATAAGGCTCGAAAGCTTGGCTACCGCACTATTCGTCTCGATGCTTTTAGTGAGAATCCAGCTGCTGTTCGACTGTACGATCGTATGGGTTATCGAAAAGCGGGGACGGTGCACTTCCGAAAAGGCGTGTTTCATTGCTTTGAGAAAATTGTTTAAATAGGCGCTTAAAACGCCCATTGAGAAAGAAATCTATGGAACCGATTATTGATCATATACAGATAACTGTTAAAAACATGAGTGTTGCCATTCCTTTCTACGACAAGCTTATGCCTATTAAGGATCCTGAGGGAATTAAGTACGAAGTTGTTTGTACCTCGGGAGCCAACAAATGAGTCGTCTGTTATTAGGATGGTCGGACTATTGGGCGCCATTTATTCAGGCAGACGATAAAATCATCAGAATAACCGCGGTGCACAGGGGCTTGTTTGAAGCGAGCGATGGTAATACCGATTTTCGGTGCTATCTTTCTGGCAAGTTACAACATAGCACCAGTTCAGCTGGAGAACTTCCAGCTGTGGGGGACTGGTGCATTGTTTCATCGCCATTTATCAATGAACAGAACCTCCCGGCGCTATTAATTCAGAGAGTATTGCCAAGAAGATCCAAGATATCCAGAGTTGCCGCTGGCACTGTAGCAGATGAGCAGATTATTGCTGCCAATGTGAATTACGCTTTTATTGTTACGTCTGCCAATAGGGATTTGAATATTAATCGTTTACACCGATACGTTTTATTGGCTGAAGAAGGTGCCGTTACTCCGGTAGTACTTTTGAGCAAGATTGACCTTTGCCATGATTATTGTTTTCAGGTGGAAAAAATTAAGCAGGCCCTTCCTCAGGTGGGGGTTGTGTGCACGAGCATGCAGGGCCAAATCATAACCGATGAACTTCGTTCACTATTAAAGCCGGGTACGACAAGCGTTTTTATTGGTTCTTCAGGCGTTGGTAAATCAACTTTGGTGAATCATCTTTTGGGAAAACAAATCCAAGCAACGAAAATGATACGTGAAGGCGATGACAGAGGCCGCCATGCGACTTCAGCCAGGGAGTTGTTCCTGATTCCCAATGGAGGAATGATTATTGATACGCCTGGATTGAGAGAGCTTCGAGTGTTCGGCAGTGAAGAAAACGTCAAAGCCACTTTCAAGTCGGTCAATGAATTGGCCAGGGAATGCAGATTTTCAGATTGTTCCCATGCCGCAGAACCAGGTTGTGCTGTGCAGGCTGCAGTTGTTGCTGGAGACATCGATGCAAAGGAAATTGAAAATTACCAGAAACTGTTGCGTGAGATGGAACATAAGAACAGGAAGATGGACAAACGTTTCGCCTCGAACGCAAAGAAGAGATGGAAATGGATCAGTGTGGCTGCCAGAAATCTACGGAAACGCTAAGAAAGATAAAGGACTTTAACTGGGAATGCTTCTGCTCAATTTCTGAAAGCCTCTTTGCCGTCAAGAACGTCAGCCACTAAGATGCAAATGTCATAGGCTTCATAGGAATTATTTTTGGAACGATCCACATGCTCACTCGCCTAGAGCAAATCAATCAAATCGGAGAGGGTGCTGCGGTTGTCTTGACGTCGATGTTATATGCTCTGTTTGTGAAGATGTTTATCGGCAAGGCTCTACACGACTCGTTCATTGGCAGAGCGTTTCCAAGCGAGGAAGAAGTTCGAGACAATAAAGTTGAGGAGCGACACAATCTTCGGGTGGCCTAGCTTTTGAGGGCTATGTCGAGACTTTAGGCTGAATAAGATCAATTCGATTCCCGTAAAGATCTTGTAACACTGCTACCCTTCCGTAGTCTGCATCCCAAGGCCCCTCAGTAAATTCCACTCCTCTCGCACGGAATAACTTGTAATCTGAATCAAAGTCGTTTGTATGGAGAAAAAATAAAACTCTGCCGCCTGTTTGATTGCCGAGGCTTGCTTGCTGTTTCTCATTGACCGCCCTTGATAGGAGGATTTCGGAGCCGTTGCCCCCAGGAGCCCTTAATCGAACCCATCGTTTCCCGGTTGGTAGCTGTGTATCTTCGACGACGATAAAACCAAGTATGTCGCAGTAGAACCGCTTCGCTTCTTCATATTCGCGAACAAGTAGAGCTGTATGCGCAATGCCAGTTATCATATTGTCTCCAGGCGGGTCTTCTTTTTGCGGACCAAGAAATATCCAATGGCCAGAAGAATCGGCGTGCTCACAATCAACATAAGGTATTCACTCAGTAATGACGGCTCTTTTCCTGTTGCAATGTCATCCAGAGCTGCCCAATCCAGTAGAATAAGAATAGCCAGCAGCATCAACAAAAGGAATCTAGTTTTTCTGCTCATTGATTATCTCCTATCAGGGTTACAGTCCGAGTTTATCCATTTTTTCTTTTTCGTACTCTCCGTCTTCGTCCGGGTAGCGCAGAACGTAAAAGGTAGCGCCACTGACAGAAATTAGAGTTAACGCGTCTACGCATAGCTAGGTCAACATAACGCAAACCAGCCCAAGTGACCATAACGAACCGTCATGTTTTTCCATTGTGGATGCGGCCGCCACATCAATTGTCACTATTGGCTTGCCATAGTACATGCTTGATGCCAAACGAGGAGCACATGGTGCCGGAGCAGGAAGGACAAAAATGAATTTTGAAATATTTCAGATCGACGCTTTTGCTGATGCCGCTTTTAAGGGAAACCCAGCTGCCGTTGTTTTGTTGGAAAACTGGTTGGAGGACCGCGTCCTGCAAAATATTGCTGCGGAAAATAATCTTTCGGAGACAGCATTCATCATCGAAAAGAAGAGTACTTGGGCAATACGGTGGTTTACTCCTGCCAGAGAGGTTGACCTTTGTGGGCATGCAACTTTGGCTTCTGCCCATGTTCTGTTTTTTGAGCGCCATATAAAGCAAGAGGAAATCCATTTTGAATCGAGAAGTGGACGTTTGGCAGCAAGGAGAAATGGCGAACTCATTACGTTAGACTTTCCGACCATTGCTTCGAAGATTTTAGATGGTGATACCAGTCCATCCTGGATTGCTGCCTTACAACCAGTCGAAGTTCTCGGTTCAAGCCAAGACCTTATGGTTGTTATGAGGTCTCAGCGGGATGTCGAAAATTTTGTGGTTGATCCTGTAATTGTTAGCACGCTGAATTGTCGCGGGCTAATTATTACCTCAAGGGGTCAAAACGCTGACTTTGTTTCACGATGCTTCTACCCTGAACTGCAGGTTGATGAAGATCCTGTTACTGGATCTGCCCACTGTCAGTTGACGCCTTACTGGGGAGCCAAACTTGGGAAAACCAAGATGGTCGCCCGGCAACTTTCAAGGCGAGGGGGGACTATTTATTGCGAAATGAGCCGAGACCGGATTCTTCTTTCAGGTCAAAGCTTCAAGTATCTCCAAGGAACAATTACGTTCTGAGTCAATTGGGGTAGGGATTCGTTGAAGTGCTTTTTCCTGATCGGCTCTTGTTATGATTTCTGCAAAAGCATTAAACCCGATGAAAACTAAATCAAATTGCTGCTTGAGGTCGAGTTCCCTCACGTCCATGTGGATAATATCTACGTCACAATTCCTTTCTGCTATCTTGCTCTTAAAGCGTGAAAGTAACCCAGCGGAATAGTCAACACAGGTTAGCGCCGATCCCGAAGCCAGGATCGGGATTGAGATCCGGCCAGTGCCGCACATTAGCTCCAAGCGGTTGCCCCGGACCTTCCATGCTTCCTCAATCCAAAAGGGAATATCAAAGTCTACGGTGATGCACAGATCGTAGTATTCGTGGATAATATCGAAATCTATATTCTTGTTAATAGAGTCACCTCCCATATTAGTCGTTCGTTCAGATCGGTATGCCTGATTCAAGTTTAAAGGACTTCAGACGTTCTGCTTCACCCGGTAAGTCGATATGCCGAATCTCTTGAATCTTTCCTTCTGAGAAGCTGATTTGCTGTTGGCACCTGTGCTCGTGCCACAGTTTTCTTATCGCTTGTAATTCCGAGCTGGCGCATAATTTCAGTGCCGTTCCTCAATTTGCTCCCCTGGCCACTAGTCCTTCGGAAGCTCATAATAGAATTTTCTTTTTGAACACTCTTCAAACTGATCGGAAAGGAGTTTCCTGTTAAAGCCCACATTGTCGTAAGGGTGCTCACACAGATGGATAATGGGAAGCCAGGATGGTTCCTTTAGCGTTTCGACAAAAGTCTTGGACAGGGCATCTACGAGATTTTGCTTTTGAGTTCGCATGAGTCTCGTACAATAAAGGACAAAATGCACATAAGGGGCTGTACCATGCTCGCCATAGAGCTTGCCGCCAAAAGAAGCCCCGTCTTTGTCGTACTCCTGAAAGAGAATGCCAAAGATGGAAGCATCGTGGCCGGTAACTGAACAGAATACTTCGGTCAGCCCTTCTGCCAGCTGTTGCTTTTTTTCACGGTTCAACTTGGGCAGTACAATTTCTAAGCAAGGCATAAGCCCCCTCCCTTTCTCACCATTATTTCCAATGTCTCTTATGATTGAGCATCTCTTTATCTCGAAATGCATTTTCGAGGTGTATATCCATCCTGTTTGCGATGGCGCATAGATAAATAAAGACGTCCGCCAACTCCTCGCCAATCCTGCCGTACTGTGAGCCAGCTTCAATGCTGATTCTTTCTGTCTTTCGGACAGCCTTAAACAGCTCCCCGATTTCCTCCCCAAGGAGGAGACATTTTTCCAAAACTCCCTGGCTTGAAAACCCTCTTTCTTGTTCCAACTCTCCAACATATTTTTGAAAATCTGAAAGCGAAGGCTTTTCCGGAAGTGTTGGCATCGCGACCCCTTTCAATAATCCTTGGACCATAGCAACGGGACAAGAATCCTGCAATCTTTGGTGACCCGCGTGGCAGGATGGACTGCTCTGAAGTTTGCGGCCTAACAAAAGTGGGGAGACATTCTTTCTCAAAACAACTAAGAGTTTGATCCAAGAAAGTTGCCTTGCCCGCCAGGAAACGCACCGCGGCAACGCGAGTCTTTGCCGTCATGTAGGGGAGTTGTTATGGTCCGAAAGCTGCAAAAGAGGAGTGAGACATGAAGCAAACCAAGCTCGTTGAACAAGCAAGAGGCACGGCTGCCAGTTTTTTTGTGCTTTTTCTTTTTGCGATTGCCATTGCGTCCGACACATATGCCGGTACTTATCAATTTGACCGGACTGACGGCACAAAACTGACGTATTATTTGGATACTCCAGGAGCAATAGCAACGTTTCCGTTATTTGTGTACATCTCGGGATCTGTGTGTAACGGCGTTCGACCAGCACATGAAAATTACCTCCAACTCTTGCAATACAAAATTGGGGTTTTGAGTCTAGAAAAACGAGGCTTTCCGTCTGCAAGTCCTAATTGCCCGGACGAGTACCTGCGCAACAACACTATTGGAGATCGCATTCAAGATCATTTGGCCGTTATCGCTCATTTGAGAAAACATCTGCCTAATTGGAACCGCAAAGTGGTCTGGGCAGGCGGTTCTGAGGGGGGGGGTCTCGCATCGTTACTTGCTCCGTTAGCGCCAGAAACGGCCATTGTTGTTGCGATGGCGGCAGGAGGTGGAATGTCGATGGGAGAAGAACTAATTCTTCTTACACGAAAACGATTGCAAAAGGAGGGGGCAACACAGGAGCAAATCGAGAGCGAGGTTCATGCATTAAGGACGCAGTACCAGGAAATCTACAGAAATCCGACAGCCGATAAAGAATGGCTATCGGATGGGAAGAGGGCCAGAAACACTTATAAGTGGTGGGCCTCAATTCTGCCTATCAAGTCAGTTTTGGCTTTGGAACAAGTGGATGTGCCCATTTACTTGGTTCACGGTACCCTTGACGAGTCTACGCCGGTTGAAAGCGCGAATTTGGTAGCCGATAGATTCCAGAGTTTAGGGAAAAATAATCTTACTTACAAACGAGATGTAGGGTTGGATCACCAGTGGCGAGATGAGAAAGGTATTTCTCATGCTGCAGAAGTGACGGCAGAGGCCTTCAGGTGGCTTATTTCCCACCTGTAGTTAAATCCGAACAGTCGAAGTTTCAGGGAGAGCGCAACCTTCCAGAGTGAGGGTTGAAAAGTTTACCGATCGCTCCTCTTCATAGGTTTTCAAGCACTCATTCATGGCACCATCGTCCAAGCGAGGAATCCGAGCATTCGGCAAGTCGCTTTTCAGAATGTCTTTAATCCATGTCTTGCCAGGCGAAAAATAGAATAGAGAATTGTCAACAATCTGTGGGTATTTCTTCAAGTGTGAGATAATGACGGCCAGTTCATTTCGACTGCCTGGTCTTAAAACAATCCAATAGCTCTTTCCCGTGGTGAGATTAAACACTTCTTCTATTGTGGGAATCCACGTGTAGCCGGCTCGAATGACTGATACCCTTCTCCATGGATATGTCGTTCCTCCATCAGGGGTGAAATTCCAACCGGCGTTCAGCGCCTGAACTTCTTGTAAGGTGTGATCGCTAATTTTCCCTGAGCCATTCGTCCGATAATCCAGTGAGTTGTCATGAAAGAGTACGACATTTTCATCTTTAGTGGAGCGCGGGTTGATTGATACAGCATCGGCGCCAAAAGAGAATGCCGAGAGAATGGAGAGGACGGTATTGTCTATCAAATATCGGAATCCTTCGGGATGCAGCAAGGGGTCATCAATTTTATCAGCCAAACAATCATTAGGACCCAGGGGCTGATTTGGAATATGAGCACCCCAATGGGATCCGACTTTGATTCGTTGTGAGGCGAGGGCCATTCCGTTCATAAAAAATATAATTGCCAAAATGATTTCCTTCATTCGCACTCCCAGTCTATTTAAATGGACCGTTTTCTTTCCCTGCTCCATTTTTGGCTGCAACGGGGCGGCCAGATACACTTCAAACAACAATCTTACTTCTGGTTATTTCTTTGCATCGTTCTCCAATATTGCTTTCGTAATCTGTTTGGCCTCAGCTCCTCCAAAAATTCGCTTTCCTCGTTGAGTATTTTCCTTGAAGACAGTTGCAAAGACATAGTCTTTGGAGTCCTTGCTGAAATACCCTACATACCATCCGACCCTATAGGGACTATCGGTTTTGTCGGCTTCGTCCTCCCACGAAAAGCCGCTACCTGTTTTTCCGATGAGCCGTATATTCGGCTTCGATATTTCTATGGGCATGATGGCGAGCGTGTTACTTACGGCGTCATCCTTCACGTTGAGTTTTCGAAGTTTCAGCCGCGTTAGAAAATCCACTTGTTCTTCTGGCGAAATTTTCAATGTCGAGCTCAGCCATGCGTGCGAGATCCCTCCGGAGAAGTCTTTGTTACCGTAATGAAAATCTTTAAGATACGAATGTATTTTAGGAAGCCCCAGCATTGGCGTAAGTTTTTGCGACACCCACACAACAGAATCCGAAAGCCAGGACTTTGCATCGTGGTCCCGATTCCATGCCGTAATCTCGTGCTTCTTTCCATCCCATTTGATGATTGACTCTTCATTTATGAAAATGCCGCTATCAAACGCCATTACAGCAAGAGCCACTTTGAAAGTTGAACAAGCATAAATTCGCTCTTTACAAAGATCTGAGTGTGACCTCCTGACGGTCTTACCAGTTAGCAACTCCTTTTGAATGAAACAGCAGTCCTTCCCGCCAAAAGTGGCCGAAAGATCATTCGCCAACGATGTTGCAGTCTGAAAAACAAGAGAAATAGATATGAAAAGCCCGATCGTTTTGCTCATTACATATCCTTCTGTTTACGCAGCTTACTCCAATATGACCAATGCTTCTGCGCATCTGGTAGAGAAGTACTCACCACTTAAATCGATTTTCTGTTATGGAGGGCAGTCAGTCAATTTAACGGCTCCCTTGCTGCCAGGCATCTCTTTTACAGTTGGATTCCTGCATATTCACCAGTAGTATGCCGTCCGAACCAATGTGCGAGGTGCTGGAAAATGGCTGAGGAAAGTGGAGTGTTGGCAGACAGAGAAGAAGATGGTTGGCTTGTCGTTTCAAATAGGGTCCCCGAGGTAAAATACACTTGCCTCCTGCTGCCAGGCCTACTTTGCACCGACCTTATATTTCACTCCCTCCTTAAAGATCCCCAAATGATTCAAGATGGAATTTTGTTAGAAGCTGCCAATCCGCCAGGATTCAAAGGGCAACCACTGCCACCAGACTTTAGGGCGGGCATTAAAGAGTACGCAACGCTTGTTGAAAACTTTCTTGCTAAGAGAAAATACGATCTTGTTGTCGGGCACAGCTTTTTCGGAAACGTACTAATAGAAATCTCCCGCCGAGCAAACTATAAAGGAACCCTCGTTCTTATTTCCCCTTCACTTCAACGGTCTGCTGAACCTACTGATACAAGGCTGCTGGACTGGCTAAGCAGAAAACCGATTCTTCGAAATTTGGCCTGGTCGTTCAGCTACAAAATGCTGAGGTCGCTTTTTAAGCCCTATTTTGTCGAAGCATCAATTAGGCAACTGGAAGCTGTTGTAACAGATGCCAAGCTAACCCCATCCAGCGTTGCGGGAATGCAGCTTATGGGGTTTTTCAATTATTTGGGCAAATATCCGGATCTTTCAACCCTGTTGTCTAATGTGCAGGGCCAAATATGGTACGTTCGAGGCGAAAATGACAACATCATTCTGACGGAGCAAAATCGAAATCAGCTAGCGCAAAATAGGCACATTAAGTTAGTTGATATACCGGGCAGTCGTCATTTTGTGATGCTGGAAAAACCAAAGGAGCTAGGCCTGCTTTTCCGGCAGATGCTTAACGTAAAGGAACAGTAGTTTGAACTTGGCTCATTACATCGATCTCTATTGTGAGAGAACAATGCCGGGCCTCCTAAACGAGCCGGTCAATCTTTTTTCAAATATCGCATTCATTCTCGCGGCCTTGCTTCTGTTTCGAAAAAGAGCGAGACACCCTAACGTTTCTCCCCTCGTTGCGCTAGTCCCGTGGCTGATTCTCACTGTGGGTGTCGGAAGCACTCTTTTTCACTCGTTCGCAATGTTTTGGTCTATTCTCGCGGACACAATTCCTATCGGTGTTTGTGTGCTCTGGATGTTTGGTCTTTTGATCCGAAAAGCATTCCAGCTTCAACTATGGGCAATTCTACTCGCTTACACCCTTTTGTTGATCGCCACGCTGTTCTTTGTGGTCACCGTCGATGGCCATTCCGTCAACTTCAGCCAACCCTATTTTGCCGCTGTGATAGCAATCGTCGTTATCGCTATTTTATCTCAAATCCAGAAGATACAAGGGCGTCACCGATTAGTTCTTGCGGGTTTGGCGTTTGTCCTGGCTCTTATAGCAAGGATGGGAGATGCGGCCATCTGCCCTCATCTCGCCGTGGGAAGCCACTTTGCTTGGCATATATTCAGTGCTTGCGGTTTCTACTTAATAGCTGATTATCTTTTCTCGTAGAGTGGTTTTCAGCATAGTTAGATGATTGGCCTGCAGAAAAATAGCATATCACGGTGATGGTCTCAAGGGGATGGTCGTAGCAAATTATTACGAACACGGTGTGCTTTCTAAAGACTCACAGGTTAATAAGAATCACTTACATAGCGGATCAAATTTAGTGATGTACTCGCTTTTTTCTAGGAGATGATGGCGTTCCTGAGGTTCCAAGCAGGCGACTCAAAACGAGCTGATTCATGGAAACTTGGGACTTTTCTGCCTCGATTGCCAGCGTTCTGTGTACTTCGGAAGGAACGCGCACAACGAATTTTCCGCTGAACTTCCTCACTCCAAATGGCTCGGGGATGGGTTCCTTATGTTTGGCCAGGTCTTTTATAGTGAATTCCACAACTGAAGTGATTTCCCGGAGGGCAGCTTGATGGGTCGGTCCATGCGCTGCAAGCGAAGGAAATTCGAGACACCGGCCGATAAAGGCCTTATCCTCTTCCGACCATTCGACTCGGTAAGTATATTTGTTAACCATTTTTATATCCTTCTAACTTTTCGATCGCTTGCAAAACCTGACGTACTTGGTAATGTTTTGCATCTTTTCCATCAGGCCTGGAGATTTATCCTTGGATCTCCTGGCCAAGGAGTCTTAAAGATGTGGTGGCTGCCCTTAATTCGCGGATCGCCAAACATCTTCTCACAAATCTTCACGAGGTGCGCAAAGCGTACATTCTTGGGATTTGCCGGCTCCGCTTTGATTTCATGCAGTCGTTTTTGTTTTATCAAGCCAGCATTCCCTTCCAGTTATAATAGTATCATATATGATACTATTCTTTCAAGTGGTCCTGTCGGTTCCCAGCGATTCCCGCCGAGGCGCTCAGCGTAACAAAAACCGGCGTATATGCGGGAAAACAGGACAGACCTTCCAGGATTTCGGATAATTTTTACGGGAACTAGAGTCTGTTGTGCATCATGAGACGG
>JACQOU010000399.1 GCA_016207775.1 Deltaproteobacteria bacterium | reverse complement strand
GATCCGGCAAGAGGGAGACTCAAGGGCCTTTGATGACTATCTGGGGGAAGTTTTGAGTAACTTGCCAACCATTGATGAGGTTGAAAAAAACAAAGATTTGCATCCTCATCTTCCGCCTAAAGCACTTTCCAAAGCAGCTGATTGGCTTGGTGAAGTGCGAGGCAAGATTAATGCGCATAAGGGCTCACTCACATCGGCAGCGCAATTTTACGATTCTTGTGCTCGCAAGGATCGTGTTCTAATAGCGGTCAGGGCCTTGTGCTTGCGCAACTTAATGGATATTTCGCTTTCTTCGAAAAGCGTGCACATTAATTCCAGATTGTATCCAAAAGATGTGGCGGATATTGCGAGCCACCTTCCCAGTGTGCCGTTTAAAAACCAAAAGATCAGAAGGTAGTTCCCCGTTAGTTCCTTGCCCCACCTGACTCCTTATCTTATGCTTTTGAAACACATGGAGGCTCGAATGAAGAGAATGGTTCTGATTGTTTCTTTCTTATCTTGCCTGGCTTTTGGTGCTTCTGAACCTGAGCGGATTGTTTTGCCAACAAACCCACAAGATTACTTTGAAATTCTAAGCAAGAAGAACAGTCTGTGTATGCGTTCGGGTTATGTCACCTTGCAACCCGGTCAAAACATTGGGTTTCACGATACCGGAGACTTCGAAGAACTCATCATTCCATTCGAAGGCAGGGGTGAGATGGAAACAAAAGGAGCCGGACGTATTGCATTTGAAAAAGGGATTCTCATTCATGCCTTTCCCCATGCAGAGCACAATGTTTGGAATAGGGGAAAGGACGTATTGAGATACATCTATGTTGTTGCTGATACTAAATGTGGCGTGAGCAGGTGAACTATGGACCGACCTGAACGACGTGCGAACCATTTTATGTGACTGGGTCTTTGAACCTTATTGGGTCGATAAAACTTACCTCGGATTCCTTTCTTGTCATTGGCCCCTACGTACGTCAATCCACGAACCCAGCGATCATCCACGGCGTTAGCTGCCCCTGCACGTTGTATACGATGTAGGAATCTATGCCTGCGGGGTTTCGCACGTCCACTCCGTTCATGAGTCGAATGGATTGGAGAGGGTTCTTCTGCAGATCTTCAATCGATTCCGCGAGCGTGCGCTCAATAATCTCAGCCTTGAAGTCTTTGAATTGCAGAAGCGCCAGTCCGTCGGTTTTTATTCCGCCGTTGAATTTGAATTTTCGCGTATATTTCACTTCACCTTCCCCGGGAATGACCACTGTGCCATGAACCACTTCAAACCAAGTTGTCAGCTCCTTGTTTCTCTCCCAGTATACCTGAACGGATAATTTCGAGATAATCTGCAACGCGGAATTCATTCCCGCCTTGGTCTCCAAACTACCTTCGTCATTGCGAACATTTCCCTGTATCTTCATTGAGTAAGAGAACGAGATCGGACACTGAGGTCCCTGCACTTTCATAAAGCCATCACCGCTTCCGGCAGCATGAGCTGCGGATCCAGAAATCGGTTTAAGCGTGACATCACAGACTTTCAGAAAACTATCGGCGCCAAACATCCCCTTCAGCGGGCCCTTATCTTGCTTCGTGTTTCCAATTGCCGCAACCTTCGAGTTTACTTCTTCCATTGTCTTTATGAATTCTTGAACTCTGGTCTTCTGACCTGCCGTCAACGGTGTAAGAGTTGACGGTTCGAAATCCGCATTCGATACTCGTTTTTCACCTTCCGTCGTAGCCCCACCCCCTTTCCCACTGTTACAACTTGTCGTGACCAGAAGAAATCCCAGAAACATCAATTGTCCAAATTTAGCTTTACTCACGTTGTACCTCCATGTGCACAAACACGGTAAAGTGATAGACTAATGCTACGCGTTACAACGGGTCAAGTTTATTCTGTTACTGATTCACTAATCAGGCCGTTCGCTACATACACAGGAAATCGCTTTTAATAGACGGTGAATCAATTAAGGCTTTGGTTTGTATGTGTAAACAATTCCCTCTTCGATCGTAACCATGTTGAACCAGCAGAAGTACTGCTTCGTGCCCGAAGCATCAAACTGGTAACCGCATGTCAGATGAGTCCCGGCCTTTATCGGGACATTTGAGCCTGGAGCGCTGGTCAGCGGAACCTTCGTCATTTCGTTAAACATCCGCTCAGCCAGCTCTCCACGCAAACGAAGATATTTGCCGAAACCCTCAAAATACATAAGTTCCGAGGGACCACTGGCGAGAACCTTCACTTCGTTGCCGGTAATTTCTCTTGCTATTAAGACCGAGTTCAAAAGAGCCGTGCTACAAAAAATAATAAGATAAACCCATTTCATATAGATATCCTCCAAAGCTGAGTCTATATGTAAACATTGGAAATTCTCGAAAATGTCGCATTTTTGCATTAACAATAGTTAGATGAGGATGCGGTTGCTCCCACTAGTACACCAACCATTTTGGATTGATGGGTGATGCTTTATCGGGTGACTCTGCTCAGCAACCAGCGGGTCATAGTCGGTGCAAAGGGCAAAAGATCTGTCCTTATGATTTCGGTAGCTGCTGTTACGATGAGGCTAATATCGTGGGGGCGGTGGTATTTTGTCGGCGCAAAATCACTTATACGCTACCCATTTTCTATTGATTTATCGTCGTAAAATGCTAAGACATAATCATGCTTCAACGACTTCTTCCAAGTCTCAAGCAAGTGAGGGCCTTCGGAGG
>JACQOU010000398.1 GCA_016207775.1 Deltaproteobacteria bacterium | reverse complement strand
CTTCACAGGGAATCCAAACATCTTCAAGAAAAACCATGTCAACGGGTATGCGGCCTTCCCCCTCGCAGGCATCGCAGCGTCCTCCCTTTACATTAAAAGAAAAGTGACCAGGAGTGAGACGGTTTCGAATGGCCTCTCGCGTGTGTGCAAAAAGGCTTCGAATTTCATCAAAAGCTTTAATAAAGGTGACCGGGTTTGAGCGGGAAGATTTCCCTATCGGACTTTGATCCACGAGTTCCACAGCGTGCAAAAATTCAAACCCGCTAATGGATTCGAACCGCCCGATCTTGTCGCTTCTTCCCTGGAAAAGTTTTACTAGGGCTTGATAAAGGGTATCTACGATGAGTGTGCTTTTACCTGAGCCGGATACGCCGGTAATAGCCACCAGTCGTTCAAGCGGAACCTTAACATCAATGTGTTTGAGGTTGTTGGAACACGCTCCCCGGATCTCCAGCCACTGGTTGGGGTTTTCTACACTGTTCGAACGAGCCAGTGCTTCCTTACAGGCTTCTTTCCACTCGCGGAGTGCTTTAGCCGTTTGGGTTTGCGTCCGGGAGAATAAGTCATGGTTTCCAGAAAAAACAACATGTCCCCCTCGCGTCCCCGACCCTGGGCCCAAGTCAATGATGTAATCGCCCCAGTCAATGACTTCCGGATCATGTTCGACAATCACGAGTGAGTTTCCACCCTTCTTCAAGTTATCCAATACCGCAAGCAGGCGCTGCGTGTCTTTCGGGTGCAGTCCAATACTGGGTTCATCCAAAACGTACAAAGTATCGGTAAGCCCCTGGCTCAGTTGAGTAGCCAGCAAAATGCGCTGGTACTCGCCTCCTGAGCAAGAACGAGTCAGACGCGACAGAGTGAGATAGCCCAACCCAACTAATGTTAAAGTTTCCAGCCTGCGGTTTAGCTGCACAAAAATATCAGCGGCTACTTGTTTTTCTCTTTTTGATAGGGCCAGCGTTCCGATAAATGATTGGCACTGGTCAATGCTCATCGAGCAAACCTCAGCAATGCTGAGGTCGCCAATCTTGACACGTAAAGCCGCTGAACTCAGACGATCCCCTTTACAAGCCGGGCAGGTAAAGGGTGAGGTATACCGACTGATAAACACCCGGATTCGCATCTTGTATTTTTTCTTTTCAAGCAGCCGGAAAACGCCTTTTACACCGCGGAAACGTTTGTCGCCTTCAAAAATCAATTTCTTTTGAGACGGTGGAAGATCACGGTACGGACTATCCGCGTCGATACGGGCTGTTTTGCAAAATTCAAAAAGTTTTTTCTGCCAACGGTGAAGGCTTGGTTTAGTAAACGGATTGATGGCTCCCCCGGCAAGCGACAAGCCAGGATGGGGAACGACAAGGGTTTCATCCACCTCTAACGTATTCCCAAAACCTTTGCAGGTTTCACAGGCGCCCAGGGGACTATTAAAAGAAAATCCAATGGCGGTTCTTGGAATGGCTTTTGAGCCACAGCGCGGGCATCGAAGGCCGCGCACGGTGAGTTCAAAGGGACCAAGCGTTCCATCTTTTTCCGTCACGAGAATGGCTGAGCCACTGCCCATCGACCAGGCATTTTGGATGGCTTCTGTGATGCGTGTTTGGAGGTCCGGGTTTGCCGAGACGCGAATTCTGTCAATCACGACGACAATTCTGCCAGACTGGCTGTTCTTAAGCAGTTCTTCAATCAGGCAGATTGAACCATTCACTATGGCTCGTGTGTAGCCGCTCCGCATATATTCCGCGAGAATGTCGCGGGCAAGCTCAGGTTTGGAAGGCAGTTCATTTTCGAATGCGACAAAAAGGGTGCTCCCTTCATAGCGGGCGATTATGCGCTCATAAATAATCTGATGACTGAGTTTTTCCATTGGAATGTTACATTTTTCACAATGTTCAATCCCCACTTTTTCAAACAGCAGTCTCAGGTAGTCGTACACTTCAGTAGTTGTTCCGACAGTCGCTCTGGAATTTCTGACAGGGTTGGATTGCTCGAGGGCCAGAGTAGGGGGAATATTCTCTATAGCGTCGACCTTGGGCTGTTTGAACTTGTCCAGGAATTGACGGGCGTACGTGGAAAGACTCTGCATGTATCGGCGTTGCCCTTCCGCGTAAATCGTTTCGAAAGCTAACGAGGACTTACCTGAACCGCTGGGGCCCGTCACGATGATCGTTTGGCCCAAAGGCAGGGTGAGTTCTATGTCTTTCAAATTATTCTGCCGAACTCCTTTGAGAATGAGTGAGCGCATAGAGAGAAAACTTCGTCTGTGCTAAATTATCTAGAATAAGCTCGGGTAAGTAACCGCGCAATCATAAATGTTAGATCTGTCTCGCCAGATGTAACATTTATGATTGCGCGGTTACTAACATTTTTCACAAGGGGTACCCAAACAAACAAATGAAAAGAACTCTATTTTTCTTGTCATTAGCGGCTATTTTTGTAGGGTTTTTCTGGATCGTGGTTGTCAAAACGGCGGCCCTTACTCCTGATTTTTCAGACCTTCGCTCCTCTGTCAGCGTGCCGATTCGGCTGGCAGATGGAACGGTTTCTTCCAGGTTGGTGGGACCACGCGCAAAAGGTTGGGTCCCTTTATACGAGATTTCAAACCAGCTCATTTTTGCCGTGCTTGCTTCCGAAGACACGAGTTTTTTTAGTCATAAAGGAATCGACTTCCATGAACTCCAACAAGCCATTAAGAAAGACATCAAAGAAAAGCGCTGGGCCAGAGGGGCCAGTACGCTCACTCAACAGCTTATCAAAAATGTCTATCTGAGCCGGGAAAAAACGTTGATAAGAAAATTTAAGGAAATGGTCTGGGCCAGAGAGCTGGAGAAAAAGTTTTCCAAGCCGCAAATCCTGGGTTTCTACTTGAACCTTGTGGAATGGGGGCCGGGTGTCTATGGAATTGGACAAGCCTCCCGTCACTACTTCCGATTATCTCCTTCTCAGTTGACCGCCAAACAATCCGCTTTTCTGGCGATGCTCTTGCCTGCTCCTACCAAGTACCATGCCTATTTTGCAAAAAAGGAGTTAAGCGGTTGGGCAACCCGCAGAGTCAATCAAATCCTCAAAACAATGAACCAGCTAGGCTATATCGATGGCGCTGAAGTTGAAGCCGCTTTGAACGAAACGCTCTGGGGAACAGGCCAATCAGCGCCCGGTGAAAACTACGAAGAGGAGAAGGACGAAGAATCGCTTGAGCAACTCATCCCGCAAGAAGAAGATGACGACACAGTACTGCCTAGTGAAATATAAGTCATAGGACAATTTCCTCAGGTTCTGCTTCAACAAGCCGATAAGTAAAATGGTACTATAAGCTCATCTAAGCCTGGAAAATCCAGGCTAAGTCCCCAAAATTCCTAACTTTCTTGAATACGAGCTTGACGCTATTAGTCAATTTGGTAGAGTGCCCGTTTCTAACGGAAGAGCTATGAAAAGAGCTATGAAACTTGGCTTAGTGATTTTGATATCCCTTGCGCTTGTTTCATGCGCCAGTGTGAGGTCTCGCTACCATAAGGTGGAGTCCGGAGATTCATTGTCCAAGATTGCATCCCAGTATCAAGTGCCCGTGGGTGACCTTCGAAAACACAATGGCAAGGCCGTACATCACCTGAGGGCTGGGACGAAACTTTATATTCCGTTTGAAAACCAGCCGGGTTGGGACACGCTCGATGACCAAGATCGTCGACCCGCTAGTTCCGGTCATACTGTTCAAACATCCTATGCTGCTCCGGCAGCTAAATTTCTATGGCCGGTTGTCGGGACTCTCAGCTCTTATTTCGGACTGCGAAACAGCCGAATGCATGAGGGCGTCGATATCGCGGCACCTCGCGGCACCAAAGTCCAGGCTTCCCGGTCAGGCCACGTCTTGTATGCGGGCAACTCCATAGCCGGGTATGGAAACTTGGTAATTATCCATCATATGGATCGCTTTTCTACGGTTTACGCCCATCTCTCCAAAATCGATGTGCGCAAAGGACAATTTATCCGCAAGGGCCAACTGGTGGGACGCGTAGGCGCCACTGGACACGCAACAAGTTCCCACTTGCATTTCGAAGTCAGAAACAGAAGAGTTCCAGTCAATCCTCTTTTATACTTGCAGGGCAGGTTGGCTGCCAATATCCTTCCTCGTTAGGGAATTAAACTAAACATTTATAAGGAGCTTAGAAGGTCATGGATTTTTTGCGTTCTTTCATTCGAGATGTGCCTGATTTTCCAAAACCCGGAGTACTTTTTAAGGATATCACTCCACTTTTAGCGGATAAAAAAGCGTTCCGCTCTGCCATTAATGAGATGGCCCGTACTGTAAGGGATTTGAAGGTGGATAAGGTAGTGGCCGTTGAATCGCGCGGCTTTATTTTTGGTTCGGCGCTGAGTTTTGCACTTGAGGCAGGGCTTGTAATTGTTCGAAAACCGAACAAACTTCCGTACAAGACAACAAGGGTTGAATATGCGCTTGAATATGGTAACGATAGCCTGGAAGTTCACGTAGATTCATTTGCGAAAGGGGAAAAAGTAATCATCGTTGATGATGTGCTTGCTACCGGGGGCACTGCGCTGGCGACCGCGAAGCTGGTTGAATCTGCCGGAGCAAGTGTGGCAGCTATGAGCTTTTTGCTTGAGTTAGAATTTCTTCATGGAAGGCAAAAGATAAAACAATACTCCGTGAAGTCTCTTTTAACTGTATGAAGACGACTGAAAATAATCAGCTGAGCAGAGAAACGACACCTAGCATTCAGCCGGAAGAGGAAGCACAGGAAGTTGTTTTTACTACCCGGCTCGATGATTTTATCAACTGGGGCAGAAACAATTCCTTGTGGCCTTTACCCTTTGGAACCGCCTGCTGCGCCATCGAATTTATGTCTGCTGTTTCTTCTCATTATGATCTAGCAAGATTTGGAGCAGAGGTTGTGCGTTTCAGTCCGCGCCAAGCCGATTGCTTACTTGTTTTGGGCACGGTGGTGGAAAAGATGGGGCCTGTGCTTCGGCAAATCTACGATCAGATGCTTGAGCCCAAATGGGTGATTGCGGTG
>JACQOU010000391.1 GCA_016207775.1 Deltaproteobacteria bacterium | reverse complement strand
TTCCCGTAAAAATTATCCGAAATCCTGGAAGGTCTGTCCTGTTTTCCCGCATATACGCCGGTTTTTGTTACGCTGAGCGCCTCGGCGGGAATCGCTGGACAACTTCTGAGAGTCTGGTAATTGAAAGGTCTTGAAGCTATAGTGACGAGGTTAAAATGAGTACGCCCCCTATGACACCCCCTAAAAAGCTAACCAGCCAGTCAATCGTGGCATTGAAACAAGGGGCCCAGAAAATTGTAGCCATTACTGCTTACGACTATACGTTTGCAAAATTAGTCGACGAATTAGTGGATATCGTTTTGGTGGGTGATTCACTCGGGATGGTCATCCAGGGAGATTGCAATACATTATCGGTGACATTGGAAGACGTTATTTACCATTGTCGTGCTGTCTCAAGAGCGATCTCCCATGCGCATCTTGTTGCCGATATGCCGTTCATGACTTATCAGACGGGAGCCGGCGACGCGATCCGAAATGCGGGCCGTTTGTTAGCTTCAGGGAAAGCCGAGGCAGTGAAGCTCGAGGGTGGGGTGGCAGTCTGCAAGATAGTCGAGCAGATGGTTCAATTTGGAATCCCTGTCATGGGGCATGTAGGGCTCACGCCTCAGAGTGTGCATGCGTTTGGAGGTTATAAAATACAGGGAAGGGATGAACGTGCAAGGAACTCTATTCTTCAGGACGCAATCGCGTTGGAAGAGGCCGGAGTGTACGCAATGGTTTTGGAAGGAATGCCTACCGAATTGGCTAAGGCCATCACCGAGAGGATAAGTGTCCCAACGATTGGGATTGGTGCCGGGGTGTTTTGTGATGGTCAGGTACTGGTGAGTCAGGATTTACTTGGAATGAGCCCAGATTTTCAGCCCAGGTTTGTAAAAAAATATGCCAATTTTGCGGAAACGGTAAAATCAGCGGTGGGCCAATTTGCTGAGGAGGTACGCTCGGGAATGTTTCCGGACGAGCAACACTCATTTTAATATGATGATTCTCAATTCTCCCCAGGTTGTTCAGCAGACGGTGTTGCGCTGGAAGCAACAGTATAAAATTGCATTTGTGCCGACAATGGGCTGCCTCCACGAAGGACACTTACAACTGATACGTAAAGCAAAGGAACTGGGTCACAAAACCGTCGTTAGTATTTTCGTTAATCCGCTTCAATTCGGGCCAGCCGAAGACCTGAAGAATTACCCCCGCCCCTTTGAGGAGGATGTAGAAAAACTGGAGTTGCTTTCAGTGGATGTTCTTTTTGCTCCGAAAGAGGCAGATCTCTATCCCGAATGTTTTTGTACGCAAGTTAAGGTGCAGGGCTTGGATGAGTATTTGTGTGGTCATTTAAGACCCGGCCACTTTGAAGGAGTGGCAACCGTTTGCTTGAAGCTTTTTCAGATAACGGCTCCTGATTACGCGGTTTTTGGAGAAAAAGATTTTCAACAACTGAGAATTATTCAAAGGATGGTTGAGGACCTTAATCTACCTATTTCAATTGTTGCTCATCCAATTGTTCGGGAACAGGACGGTCTTGCAATGAGTTCACGCAACAGATACCTATCTCCGGAAGAACGCCAAGTCGCAGCCCACTTTCCCCAAGCAATGAGTGAAGCCCGTCAGTATTTTCTCAATCACGGCACGTGTTCGGTAGAGGAAATCGTTGGTTGTTTTCGCCGACGATTGGCTGAAACTGTTCTGCAACCGGATTATGTCGAAATTGCATCCGGACGAGATTTGGTTCCCCAATTGCCTTCTGTTCCGGTAAGCTCCATTATGATGCCGCGCCTTTTTGCAGCCGTAAAAGTTGGAAAAACACGCCTGATTGATAACATGAGTTTGGGAGGAGAGATTTAGTGAAAAGAATAAGAACCGCTTTCGTGACTGGACTGCTGGTTCTTGTTCCATTGCTTGCTACCATTGATCTGCTGTGGTGGTTCGTGCGTTCAGTCGATGCAAAGGCTCAGCAAATTTTGTTTTTTCCTTTCGATGTTCCAGGCCTGGGGCTCATTATTGCCCTCGGGCTTATTATTTTGGTGGGTTTTTTCACACAAAATTACATCGGCTCCTGGATTGTAACGACCTTTGATAATGCCATCCGAAGAATCCGATTCATCGGAGGGATCTATGGCGGGATTAAGAAATTCTTAGAAACTATCATTAATCCCCGTAGCGATCAGTTCAAAGGCGTGGTGCTAATTGAATTTCCCAGGCCAGGTATCTATTCAGTAGGCTTCAGAACAGGACAGCCCGATCCTAAGCTGGTGCAAAATACCGAAAAATTGGTGAACGTGTTTGTTCCTTGCACCCCGAACCCGACATCAGGTTTTTATATGTTGGTACGGGAACAAGAACTTATCCCACTTAATCTCAGCGTCCAGGAGGCATTCAAAGTGGTGATCTCGATGGGAATTGTGACGACCGAAGACGCATCCAAAAAATGAGTGAAGGCATCAAAATCATCTGTGATAACAGAAAAGCGTTTCACAACTATTTTATTGAAGATCGATTTGAAGCAGGTCTTGTGCTTAAAGGCACAGAAGTCAAATCATTGCGCGAAGGTAAAGCGAACATTTCCGATGCCTATGCCATATTCAGAAACGGTGAGCTTTATCTTTTGAATGCACACATCGCGCCCTATACCCAGGGAAACAGAAATAACCACGAAAATCTTAGAACACGTAAATTACTTCTTCACCGTTCCGAACTCAGTAAGCTTTGGGGGAAAAATCAAATTCGTGGATATACGCTTGTGCCGTTGAAGATGTATTTTAAAAAGGGCATTGCAAAAATAGAAATTGCGCTGGGTCGAGGGAAAAAAGCACACGACAAGCGGGCGACGACTAAGGAGCGCGAAGCCAAACGTCAACTCGATCGAATAAAAAAGAAATCGCGATAGTGTCTCTCTTTTTTTGAGGGTATAATACAGCCACTATGATGACTCCTCATTGTCCTTTAGGTACAAATTGTTTTTTAACTGGTGTTTTATGCGTCCTGGTTTGGTCACTGGTTACATCACTGCTGTTGTGGCTTACCTGGAACAAAGTCGTGTGCATGCTTGCGCAAGTTAAGACCGCCAAATATTGGCAGGCCCTGCTGGTAGTGGTTACGCTTTTTGCGCTTTGTTTGCCCCACTACTACATGATCAAGAAAGGGCGTCACTGTGGGCACAAACCGGGATGCCATGATATGGGTCATCCCAATCCACCCAATCCCACGATGGAACCCGGAAGCGCTGAGAGATAAGAAATCAGGGAGGAATGCTTCGTATATATTGGACGCCTCCGTCCGCAATTTGCATCACAACAGCACTTTTGGTTGTGTTTCGGCTTTTATTTACTGTTATGTAGCCTGTCACGCCCGGAAAATTTCTTATTTCCGAAAGAGCATTTCTGATTTGTTCAGTTGAAACATCTTTGGCTCGTTCGATAGCCGAAGCGATCATTTTCAGAGCGTCATACCCCAGGGCTGAAAAGGCCATGGGTATCTGGCTGTGCACTTTCTTGAATTCCGATACGAAATTCCGCACTTGAGGAGCCTGTTCATCAGGAGAAAAATGTGTGACGTAGTAAGAACCATCCAAGTCGGAAGCATGGTCACGCGGTAGAATAAAGGTATCCCAACTGTCTCCGCCCAGCAGGACAGCTCGTAGACCCACTTTTTTCATTTGGTGAGCCATGGATGCCACTCTTTCATAATGGGTAGCAAGGACAACCGCTTGGGGTTTCTTGCTCTTAATGGCAGAAAGTACCTTCTCCACCTCTGCGGCACTTAGCTGGAGCGATTCCTGAGCAACGACCGATCCCCCCCGACTCTGAAAAGTTTTCCGAAAATTTTCCGAAATTCCTTGTGAGTACGGGTCAGAGGAATCCACTAAAATAGCGGCCCTACGAATGCCCAAGTGTTCGATTGCAAGACGAGCGAGCGCAGTTCCCTGAAATCGGTTCGTAAAACAGACTCTAAAAAGGTAACGACTCTTTTCCGTAACACCATCACCCGTAGCCGTTGGTGATAGAGTTGGGATTTTGTGCCGTTCGGCCATAGGAGCAATGGCCAGTGCGCTTTCGGTTGTGATGCCACCAATAATGGCAATAGGCTTATGCATCTGCACTAAACCCTTGTAGCCATCTAATGCTGACGACCGGCCGCTACGATCATCCACAAAGACGATGTTAAGCTTGTGGCCTTTAATTCCGCCAGCACGATTAATCGCAAGCTCAGCCGTAAGGATGCCTTTTTGTATGCTGGTACCATAGGCCGAATCCCGTCCCGTCAAAGGAAGGACTACCCCAATGGTGTGGATTTTCGACTGGTTGCCCAGAGCGCAAACGAGTAACATGTGTTGAAATATCAACAGTTTTGCGAGGTTCACGAACTTACCCTTACCGCGTTCTTGTCCAAGTGGCAAAAATTGCATTGCTTTGCCCGTATCCTTCCGAGCGCCTTGTTGGAAAAACTTAAAAAAATCTTGGCATTGACAAGCTGATGCGATGGGTCAAAAAAGGGGAAATGGGCGGTACTCACATCTCTTCGCATGATGGCCCGCCAGGGATGCCACTAAGCGACAGTTCGACCAAGAATAGAACTATCTCTACACCGGAAACTCCGCCCGCGAAAAATTTATTTGATACAGGACGGCTGTTCGAGCAGGCTCCCATCGGCATTGCTATTGCCGATAGTGAGTTCCGTTTTGTGCGCACCAACCAAGCTTTGTGCGACATGCTAGGTTACACAGAAGAGGAGCTCACTCAGAAAACGTTTAGAGATCTAACCCACCCGGACGACATGGCTCAAACTCTCAAGGTGTTTGAAAGATTTCAGCACGGTGAAAAGCCCGTGCGGTACACGAAGCGCCTTGTGCGCAAGGATGGCACCACATTGTGGGCACAAATCACGAATTCAATTGCAACGGACGAGCACGGAAGGTTCATGTACGCGTACGGCATGCTGGAAAATATTACTGAAAAGAAAGTGGCGGAAGAGGCATTGGAGAGAGCCACGGCGCATCTCATTCGCTCCAATAAAGAGCTTGCTCAGTTTGCCTATGCCGCTTCTCATGATTTGCAGGAGCCCATTCGTCTTGTTTCAACCTATGTGAAACTTCTAGCAAACCGCTATTACAACCAGCTGGACAAGGAAGCGAACGAGTTTATTGAATTTGCTGTAGAAGGTGCCAAACGTCTTCATGCGCTCATTCAAGGCCTACTCGAATTTTGTAGGTCTACCGACGATCATTCTTCCTTGATCCTAGTCGATAGCAACAAAACCTTATCCAGCGCGCTGAGTAATTTAAAAATACAGATTGAAGAAAATAGAGCCGAGATCACCCATGATGAGCTTCCTGTGGTTTGTTTTCATTACATTCAGCTTGTTCAAGTTTTCCAAAATTTAGTATCCAACGCTTTGAAATTCAGAGCAGAATCTGCGCCCAAAATACATATCACTGCGGGAAAAAAGGATAAAGAATGGATTTTCTCGATACAAGATAATGGGATAGGTTTTGATATGTCACACGCGCACCGAATCTTCGTAATCTTCCAACGTTTGCATGTGCGGCACCGCTATCCGGGAGAAGGTGTGGGGTTGGCCATATGCCAGAAAATCGTGGAAGGGCACGGCGGAAGAATTTGGGTGACCTCGGAGCAGGGTAAGGGAGCTACTTTTTATTTTTCAATACCGGTTTCACAGGGGGTTGGTTGAATAGAAGGGATAGAAAGATCGGTTCCTTTTTGATTTACGCCTTCTCCGTTTGTTGGATATTGGGTTTTCCGATTTGGGCTGACCCCGTTGTTGCGACAGAGAAAAGCGCAGAGACGACGGCGGCAAAGGCAGGTCCAGATCTAGATCCAGATCCAGATCAAAGATGTGGGGAACTGCTATCTAGCCAAGCGTGGTTTGCCGACAACCAAAGATTTTACGACGAGTTACCCGCTAGGGATTTTATGAGACGGGCTCACGACTGTGGCCTCTTGCACAGCCCTGATTTGAAAGTTCCGATGGTGCAATACTACCTTCGCAATATCCTTGGCAAGGCCGGCAGAACCAGACCTACGCGGGTTGTAATGGAAATAGGGAGCGGGTATGGCCGAATTCTTCATGAGTTACTCAACCAGTTCCCTGGGATTGAGAAAGTGCATGCGGTAGAGCTTTCTGGGAACAATGCAGCGACCCTAAGACAAGTTTTTGGAAAGCATCCACGTGTAACCATACGGAATGAAAATATTTTGAATACAACAATCCAGAATTCGACTGTGGATGTTGCGCTTTGGATGTGGGCTGGTTTCTTAGAGATTCCGCCGGAACAAAAGCCGCGGGCACTTCGGCAGGTGTTTTTTAAGTTGCGGCGCGGTGGAGTGCTCATTATGGATCTGCCGGTAAGCACTGTGGTTGTTCGGACGCCCGTTATGAAAGGAAGCGCAGACTTTAGGGATCTCCAGATGGTGCAAAGGCCGGGAGCTCCGACTTTACACTTGCATTTCGTTACCAAGGAAACCCTCATTGAATGGGCTGAAATAGCTGGATTTAAGTATCGTGGTTCTATCGGGTATACTGCAGATCCTCCTGCGAATACGGAGAGAAACCTTCATCTCTTTGTAAAAAACTAGGTCAATAGTTGCTTGAGATAGCCGTGTAGGCCATCGACGAGGAGCGGAGAAATTTTAAGCTGGCGGTACTTAACACCCGCCAGATCAAAGATTCGTTTAGCTATTCGATTTTCCGCAGTATGTGAGTATTTATCTGAGAGGTAGATAATTTCCTCAACCCGTTGAGCTGCAATTAACTTAGCGCACTCGTTGCATGGAAACAGAGTGACGTATCCCCGGGAACCCTCAAGGCTCGCGTTTCGGTGGGTGATTGCATTTGCCTCACTGTGAATGACATAACCATATTTTTGAAATTCGAGCGACACGGTTCGGTCGTTCCCCCAGGGAATTTTGGTCTCATCAATTCCCGCAACGGCACCGTTATAGCCCATTGTGATTTGATGGTTATATTTATCAACAAAGACGCACCCCACCTTTGTGCTGGGGTCCTTGCTCTTGAAGCTCGCCAACATGGCTAGGAGCATAAAATATTCGTCCCAATTCAATTGGCTGGTTACTTGAATGAAATTTATTTGCTCATTATCATCCATTGCGAAAGCTCTAACGATTTTTTAAAATAAAGTCTAATCCTTTTTTCAAACCATTCCATTTCGGAGAAATACCATGATGCAAAGTCCTATACTGCTCATTTTCCTTTCTCTCTTTTCTTTCACAACCGCTTGGGCCAGTTCCCGCTGTGACGAAAACGCAGAGCGCGATTTTTGTCCCCAGTACGCCCACTTGGCAACAGGGACTTTGGCAAATCGCAAGACTTTCGGGCAGCGCTATATTTGGCCTGTGAGCGTTTTATCCATCGGTCACACGATCGCTTCTTACCAGAAGTATGTTGGATCGGCTTATTTTCATCATGGGATAGATATTAGAGCAGATGCAGGCAGTCCGGTGATTGCATCAGCGGGAGGCAAAGTTATTAACATCGAAAACTATGTGCCGGGAAATCCAGCGTATTGGGAAATCGCTATTTTGGATGCTGAGGGTTTCATTTGGCAGTACCACCATGTGGATAGAAGTTCGATACCTGCCGCAATACAGGATGCATTTAAAAAGGGTCTAGCTATTCCGACGGGAGCAAAGCTCGGAGAGGTCTATTACTGGCCGGAGGTCACTTTCGGGGAGCGCTTCCACCATATCCACTTGAACATTCTGGGTGCCCAAAAGAGCTACCTCAATGGATTTGCTTTTCTAGAGAGTTTAGATGATAAAGTCGGTCCGCAAATTCATGAGATTGCACTGGTTCAGAATGGAAAAAAGGTAAAAGGAAATTCTGTTTCCGGGCCCTATACGATGGCTGCCGAACTCAGTGACTTAATCTTGCATGATAAGTTTATTGTTCCACCCCATGTGATTTCTTTTTCTATCAATGGCGGGAAAAAACAAACAGTCTGGCGATTTGATAATCTGCCCGGAGGCAGTTCAAATACAAAATACATCCATGATTTTTATTTGGCGTCTGAAACCTGTGGTGATTATGATTGCAGAAAGCTAGTCGTCAACCTCGGTTTTTCGAAAGATGGCCCCGTATCTTTCCCAACTGCAGGCTCACATCAAATCGAAGTGACTGCTGAAGACTACGAAGGGAATAAGGTCAGTCGTGAGTACCGGTGGGTGGTGTATTAGCGACTAACGCGGTATTGGTCCAACGGCCATCCGTTTGGCCGGTCCAGTTCCATATGCCATGTGTCTTTAGGTAGTCCTCGGCGGTGAGCAGCTCCCTGAGCACTCCCAAGTCTGCAGAACTGGGAATTTTTTTGAAATCGCTGTAGCCACTCCCACCTTTTGCCAAAAAATCCACAGTCACCAGTCGAAAAGTGATATTGGCAGCTTCCGGTTGAATGCCTCCCTTTTCCGCGTCATATACGACAAGCGACTTTGAAACCAATTCAATGCGCTTAAACTTAGCGTCTTTTGCTTCCCCATCTTCCTCATGGCTTGCAGGACCGGAACAATTGCTTTCAAAAGTGACCTTGAGACCACTTTGCATGAGTGCACCATGCGTACACTTGCGGATGGATTTTTTCAAAATCTCAAGGTTGAGAAACTCTTCCATCGTCAGGGGGCCAAGGACACTGAGATGGTTATTGAACGGGATTACTTTGAAGAAGTTTTCATAGTTCACTTCCCCTTGCTTAATATTCTCTCTGAGTCCGCTCGAGTTAATGATAGCGATCTCAATATCAGGTGCCTGAGTCCGGTCACGTGCCACTTTCAGAAGGGAGTCGGACAGAGCATCGGCCAAGGCGTTTTCCTTGATGGCATGCCTGACCAGGTCCTTTTGGGCGACTGCAACTTTAAGGGTTCTCCGCTTTTCAAATTCGGGATCATCTTTTGTCTTATTCACCAGCTCACCGATACGGCTACTCTTTACTACGGGAACCTGCTCATAGAAGAGCAAGTTGCGTTCCCCCTCTTTCTTGATCTGGCAGAAGTCGCTGGCTTTCTCGTCACATCGATCTTCCCAAAGCCCTAAACCAGCCAGAGCGTTTATTCGAACCAACTGCTTCTTATTAGAATCCCAGTCGATATCCAGGCGTCCGAAGTGCTCCAGACTGCTTCCTGATTGGATAAGAGGAACTCCATTAATATTTTCATTGTAAATCCAGTGTGTGTGAGCGGAAATAACGGCGTCCACCACGTGTTTTCCATCCGATGTCAGCTTCCGAACCAGGTCACTCGCCGATCGTTCCTGGTTACCGTGGATGGGGACATCACCTGCGTGCAAAAGGAGAATAAAGATTGGGACGTCTTTCTCATGCTTCTTAATATACTCGTAAGTCCGCATATAGGTTTCATACTCATGGGCGAAGCAAAGGTCGGCGACATTATCAAACATTGTATTTGTTGCCGTCTGCCAATGCTCTAACCCGATCACAGCTATCCGTACTCCAGCGATTTCAAATATTTTATAAGCTTGCAAAAAATCAGGCCGTTGTGCCTTGTCCCAGTCGATATCTTTCGCCTTTGAGGCTTTGGTGGGATCACAGCCGGCGTTTCGCACCATAATCTTTTGGCCGAGCGAATCGACAATCGTATCCATCCTTAGAACGTTCGCCCCCAATAGTTTAAAGCGACTTATCTTGGCTAAACCTTCGAGGACTTCTCTGCTCTTCTCTGGATGTTCTTTGGTGGCGGTATCTTCCAGCCACCCTTTGGGCCCAAAATCAAACCCATGGTTTCCTACAACCGCGGCGTCATAGCGAACTTCATTCATTGTGCGAAACATCAGCTCGCCTTCATTGTAATTACTCAGCAGCGTCCCTTGGTACTGATCGCCCGCATCCAAAACCAAGACGCCGCCGTTCTCTTTATACTTTTTGCTTGTCCCACTTCGGATAGCGTCCACTATGCCTGCCCAAAGAGCCATTCCACCTTTCATCCTGCCGTTACTATCTTTCGAGGGCTCGATTGCTCCGTGCATGTCATTGGTAGCGAGGAGGGTAAGGTGTTTAATTCCGTTGGGCTCCTCAGCACTTACAAGGAGTACGTTGAGCCACAGAAAAGCCAATACTGAAACAAGAAAGGTGTTCTTCATAGAAGCAGCGAGTACCACGGTCAAACAAACCATGCAATCTGCATTGCGTGCCGAGCTCTTTGCGGATAATTTAGCTCAGTGACTGCGAAAGACCGCCTCATCGTTGCCCTGGATGTTAAGACTCGCGAAGAAGTGAGTTCGTTGGTTGGGTTACTCAGCCCTCACGTTGGTTTCTTTAAGGTAGGCCTCGAGCTAATGACTGGCGTGGGAGCCTCTCAAGTGGTCCGCCAAATTCATGAGCTCGGCGGTAAAGTTTTTTTGGATGGCAAATTTAACGATATTCCTAATACCGTCGGTGCTGCTGCTCGTGAAGCCGCCGCTCTGGGCGTATCCATGTTTAACGTACATGCAGCTGCAGGTCTTGAAGCCATGAAAGCAGCGGTTCAAAATAAAGGCAAAGCACTTTGTTTAGCAGTGACTGTGCTGACTTCATTGGACGACCAGGCTGCGATGCAAATATTCGGGCATTCGGTAGCCGATCGGGTTGTTTATTTTGCAAAACAAGCTCTGATTGCCGGCGTTGACGGAATTGTGTGCTCTCCTATGGATCTTAAAGGACTTTCAAATGAGGCTTCTTTGAAGAAACTCATTAAAGTGACCCCCGGAGTACGCCCTCTGTGGGCTAGTCCAAATGACCAGCGTAGGCACATGGGTCCGGGCGAAGCAGTGGCAGCCGGGGCCGACTACTTAGTCATCGGAAGGCCGATTACGGCTCCTCCTGCCGACATTGCAACCCCTGTACTGGCTGCACAAAAAATTGTGCAAGAAATAGAGCAAATACATCATGAGTGATTCGGAACAACTTTATAGGCTTCTCGCGCAAATCGGTGCCGTCATTTCGAACAGCCATGTTGTTTATACATCGGGCAGGCATGGTAGCGCCTACATTAATAAAGATGCCATTTACCCGCATGCGGGACTCACCCGTCTACTGTGTCGAAAAATTGCGGATCATTTTAGAAAGCATGATATCGAGGTTGTTCTGGGACCCGCTTTGGGGGGTATCATTCTGAGCCAGTGGGTTTCCCACCAGCTCTCCGAGCAAACAACGAGAGAAATTTTAGGTGTCTATGCGGACAAGACGGAGGGAAGTGGATTTGTCATTAAACGAGGGTATGACAAACTGATAACCCGAAAGAACGTTTTAATTGTTGAAGATGTATTGAACACGGGTGGCTCAGTCAAAAACCTGGTGGAAAGCGCTCGTCGCTTAGGGGCTAACATCGTGGCTGTAGCTGCGTTGTGCAATCGGGGTGCAGTGACCTCTGAAATGATTGGGCAGGTTCCAGAGCTTTATTCTTTGATTCATGTGTCTATGGAATCCTGGGAAGAAAACGATTGCCCACTTTGCATCCAAAAAATTCCGATCAACACGACAGTTGGAAAAGGGCTCGAGTTTGTCTCTAAAAGATGAGAATGAATGAAAAGGTGGTCTAGGGATAATATCTGCATACTGCGAAGTCGAAATCGTTGCCGTTGAAGGTGTCTCCGCCGACGACAATTTTGCCGTCGGCACTCAAAGCCATCGCATACCCTCTGTCTTCCGACCCGCCTACGCCGGTCGTCATAATGCCATTGATTCCAAAGGAAGTGTCTAATGTCCCTTGGCTCAGGTATCGAACCAACGCAATGGTAGAAGTTGCTCCGCTGTAGGAAAAGCCTGAAGTGATAATTTTTCCATTGGTCATAACGGCCACTGAGCGCGCTTCGTCTTGAGTCGTTCCCACTTTTGTTGTCGTTTTTCCCCCTCCGGCAAAAGAACTGTCGAGACTCCCATCCGTTTTGAGCCGGACTACTCCAAAAACATTTTGGGTCATGGACCGAGTCCTTCCGGCCACAACGATGTTATTGACGCTGTCGAGCGCGATCGCATAGGCGATGTCATCTCCGATACCGAAATCAATGATTGCCTTTCCGGCTGTTCCGAACGAGCTATCCAAACCGCCGTCTTCTGTGTAGCGTGCCACTGTAAAATTGTGGTTATTATTATAAGATGAGCCGGCTGCAATAATCTTTCCATCTGATTGCATGGCTAGCGCATACGCGTAACTGCTGCCATTGCCAATACTGGTTGTTAGCTTACCGGTTCCGTTGAAACTTGGGTCCAGGCTTCCGTTGCTCATCAACCGAGCCAATGCAAAATCAAACTTGGATCCGTTATAGGCGTAGCCTCCCACGACGATTCGCCCACTCAAATCCAAGGCGATGCCAAACCCATAGTCAGTGCTTGAGGCAAAATCGATCGTTACTTTTCCGCCGGCTCCAAATGCAGGGTCGAGCATGCCCGCACTATCATACCGCGTAACCGCAAAATCATAATTGGAGCCATTCAAGGTATAACCGACCGCCAATATCTTTCCGTCAGGCTGAATGGCAATTCCTGAAGCGCGATCATTTGAGGCGCTAAGAGCCGTGATAACCTTTCCCGCTGTTCCGAATGTGCTATCCAGT
Source organism: Deltaproteobacteria bacterium (assembly GCA_016207775.1). Classification (GTDB taxonomy): domain Bacteria; phylum Bdellovibrionota; class FAC87; order UBA2466; family UBA2466; genus JACQOU01. Next base: position 1,335 of record JACQOU010000391.1, on the reverse strand, counting down.
ACGCCTTCTGGGCTTATACGTACGAGTGCAAAATCATAGTTAGTCGTTGGGCTGAAGGCATAACCGCCAAGGACTATTTTCCCATCCTCTTGAATAGCTGCTCCAAACGCTCGATCATCTCTATTTCCGATCGGCACAGCCAGCTTCCCAGAGTTCCCAAAAGTGAGATCGAGGCTCCCTGAGTTCACCCCTTGCCCGGTTAATGGTCGGCTTGCGGAGACCAGCTTTTCACGATCCAGATACGTCAATTCAACTGTTCCAGAAAACGTGCCCACACTCGAGGGGGTGAATGAAATCACGATGGAGCAGCTGCGCGCGGGAGCGATAATATTTGTACAGCTTCCACCCTCTCCCGGATAGGCACCCCCTTTAAATTGAAAGGGGGGAAGCAGAGCAGAAGAACTGATGTTTTTTGCGTCCTCCTTCCCGAAATTGGTTACAATGAGTGTCTTATCCGTGGTGCTGGCAATAAAGTGAGGCCCAAAGTCGTAAGTGCTACCGTCGGAAATAGTGACGAATACTGAATGAAAAATTTCAAGGGACTTTGTTGCGTTTGTTAATCCTGGAATGGAAAGAAAGATCTTAACTTTTTCTATTGTCGGGTCTTTGAAATAAAATTCTTGACGACTCGAGCCGGCATTAATGGTGAAGTTCTTGTTTTCGATGAGGCATCCGGCATCGGCGTAAATCTTTCCGCCTGTGCTGGATATCTCTGAGGCAAGTGGAACCGAAGTCTTGGTTTCTGCTGAGTCTTCGCTCTTAAGAACGACCGAGAAAGGTCCGCCGCAATCACCCGCAATTAGGCCCTCCGGACCCACAAAATCTGCTGAGACAGGCGTACCCCAAGTCGTGTCAGGCAGAGTATCCTGCAGTTCGTGTTCAGCGTCTTTCTTTCCGCATCCCCACAAGACAAGAGACACTGGCAAAAGGAGCAGGATTATGAAGTAACTTGATTGCATACCTTTTCACAATCTTTTCGGATTAATTTGCAACCAAGTTGAGGTAAATATTGGGCTTCTGCACGCCTGCGACGCGGCAACCTAGTACACCAACCATTTTGAATTGATGGGTGATGCTTTATCGGGTGACTCTGCTCAGGAACTAGCGGGTCTTGGTCGGTGCAAAGGGCAAAAGATCTGTCCTTATGATTTCGGTAGCTGCTGTTACGATGAGCGACTGAATTCGGGCCAATATTGTGGGGGCGGTGGTATTTTGTCGACGCAAAATCACTTATACGCTACCCATTTTCTATTGATTTATCGTCGTAAAATGCTAAGACATAATCATGCTTCAACGACTTCTTCCAAGTCTCAAGCAAGTGAGGGCCTTCGGAGG
>JACQOU010000390.1 GCA_016207775.1 Deltaproteobacteria bacterium | reverse complement strand
CAACGAAGAGCGGCCTCACCGGCTAGTTTTACAGCCTCCGTCGCATCCTTTAGCTGTTTTTCAAGCGGATCCGGCGGTGCGGGGGCGGGCGCCGGCGCCAACGTCTGCTCTTGTTGCCGTGCGGGGGCTGGAGTCGGTGTTTGAGTCTGAGTGAATGGTGGAGCTGCTGCTCGAGCCAAAGCAGGAGCAGCAGGGGCAGGCTCAGCCTGGCCCTGGATCCCTTTCTTTTTCGCTTCCTCTTTATCGTACCGATCCTGTATGGCCTTCTTCGCCCCTGCAAACCATCCCTGCGCTTGCAATAAGGCGTTCTGTTTTGCCTGCAACCGTTGCCTTGCAGCCAAAATCTCGTTTTCTAAGCTCGCAAGGATACTCCTTGTCTTTTGTTCAATGACTGCCTTCTGCTTATTTTCTGGAAATTTATAAAATATTGCATACTGGGTACTGTTCGTCGCACGATCCATCTCAATAAAAGGCAGGGCACATTTCTCGCGAAAAACCTTTTCGCTGAACACAATCCCTTCCCGCTGGGAGGCATGCTTAACATTACAAAGAACAAGACCATATCCCAGGAGACCGCCTGAATAAACGTCGTAAAACTTGTTAAGGCCGAGTCGGAATCCTTCGGGATCAGAAACGTCACCCATGAGAGAACGGCATAGGATCATTCCTACGCTAATCCACCCTCCACATTGACAGATCATACTTCGACTCATCGGCTCCCTCGTAATTGATTCAAACTGTCTCTCAGCCAGTCGGAAACTCGGTCCAACCTGACAAAAAACGATTGCTGGGCAGTGTAATACTCATTGCTTGCGGTAGTTACCAAACTAATAACACCCACCAACTCGGTGAAAGGCCCTTCCCTGGGAACATTACGTGCCAAAAACACACCGCCACCCGAATCGCCAAACGCAGCTTTTGCCGGGTCACCTCCCCCTTTTCTATCATTGAAGTAAACAAAGGGAGACTTTGCATCAGGTATCACAACATTCATCATGACACCTTTCAGATAGGTTCGAACTGGGCTCTCAATAGAAACATCGTTTATCTTGTCGTGTTTTTTATCGACGGCTTTCCGAAACAATTCGGCCCTATAGATTCCAAAACCAGCAGCAACGATTAATGTATTGCTGGCAAGCGCAGAGGAAGATACGTACGCCTGGCTCACTCGCGGCGAGCTCTCTCCAATTTTGACCAGTGCAATATCGATAGACGGATGTGGGTTGACCTTTTCCACAGTAAATGCATCAAATGAGTCGGAATCCACTTCCTCTGCATGCGCAATGTGAACAGTTCGATAGTCCCCAATTCTGCAGTGACGGGCCGTCAGATAAATGAAATCATCAATTTTAGAGCCCGAGCAGAAAGTGCCAATCCCCTTATTCGTCTTAACACCGAAAGCAACCGATGCGGGGAACTGTTTGAGGGCTCCACGAAAACCGCCAATGATGGCAAAAGCGCCGGGTCCAATAAACAGATGCGTACCTACAATGACTAATCCTATGGATTTCCGAAAGACAACCATCATTCCACTCTCACCCTCTTCTACTGCTTTGGGAACAGGGGGATTTTAAAAGTTTTGGATGTGCTATGAAGTTCTTCGTTCCCATACCGGTCAATGACTACCGTCGGACGGGCCTCCACCTTGACCTCCAGAACATCGCCCGCCATTTCCACCAGAGCCATGAGCGCATCACAGTCCTTAACTGAATGATTATTTGCCCAGACAACAATATCCCCTTTGTGTAGAAACTTTTCCGCCGGGTAACCCGCGTGAACTTCGGTCACCTTGGCCCCTTCGCCTTTAAAGTCTGAATCAAAGGTTACACCCAAGCGCATGGGCTTTTCTTGCAGCGGTTGACCTTCTGGTTGATTGGCGGATGTGGACGGGGCCGATTGACCGGCCAAATGAGGTGCAGGAGGAGCAGCGGCTGCACGGGCGGCGATTCTTTCAGCCTCTAGATCGACCGCTGAATCGCCAACAATACTCATCTCTATGCGGTACAACTTAATGGCTGGCTCATTGACCGCCTTAGCGTAAAAAATAAAAAACTGCTTGCCCTTTGCGGAACCTGTAAAATTTGCTCGAACAGGCTCAAACGCTCGGGACCCAGCTGCTTCGGCCGGTTGAGCGGCTACCCGGGGGGTGGGTAGCGCACTGGCTGCGGGCTTTGCCTCTGGGGCTCGCTTGGCTGCGGGCCTGGCTGCAGGCGCTTTGGCTTGAGGGGTGTTGCCTTTCAAAGGTTCCAGGTTAACTTTCGCTACCAAGGCCCTGCTAACCACTTTTTCAAAGAAGTCATTTCCGTTGATTTCGATTACGACAGAACGAGCATCGTGCCGAACAACATTCGTTGCAGCCACCTCGGCTGGAATCGCTCCGTCGCCTCGCTCTTTTGGAGGGATCAAAAGCTGCCCCATACTGGATTTGTCCCGCAGGGTAACCAAGAAAAACCCGTTCAACTCACCCGCAACTGGCTCTTCATTTGCGTCCAAGCCCGGCTCTTCGACAACGATTTTCATATTGAGGGTCATCTTATGGAAATGGTCGACATAAATACGTGCCGGGTTCTCGGTAAACGTTTTGTGGAGAGCGGCAATCGTTGTGCGCGCACCCATATAAACCTTATAAGAACTCGTCAGGGCTGATTGCGTTCCTTTTTCCGCTTCCTTCACCAAGTAAAACTCCGTGTAGCCACTCGCGCGGGTTGAATAGGTATCCGGAGCATTCTCCACAACCAACGTCGGATCCAAGTCGGCACCTGGTATTTGCTTCCTTAAATGATGGATAAATTCCGGGGCGGCAAATACATGTTCTTTTGAATCGTTGACTTGAGTTTCCATCCAGGACCCAGTTTTCTGGTCCTCATCAAAGGCTATTCCGGAGGTGCCTGTCAGGGGATGATAAGAAAGAACAACATTCTTGAAGTATCCCACAACTGCTCCGGTATCTGTTTTTGGAATCTGTGCCTGAGTGATCAGAATGGCAGCTCGTTGATTCTCGTATCCAGCACGCGCTTTGATTGAGCCAAGCAAACAAATAATAACCACGATTATCGTTTTCATCTTTTATCCTTCCTTGTCCTGCTCACAAACCTTCCAAGTCTTCTGAGAGAACTTCGTTTTTATCAAACCTATTTTCCGTTCCGTACCATTCGACACGTCCCAACTCAGGCCTAGCAATGAGAATGCCCTGCCGCACGATGAACAGCCCACCCACATCGTCCCCACTGATGCGTTCCTTGTAACGATCAACTCCCACTCGATACACACGGGCCTTTGCAACACTAAAATACTGAATCGATTTCACCTCTCTTGCGAACGTGGTCCTGTCTGCAATGACAAAGCCCCGTTCCGTCGAAAGAAGGTAACGTGGCTGCCGGATTGAACACCGCTCAGGAGCAACATCCAGCCAATCGGGCAAAGGCTGATTCGTTCCCAGCCCACTGTGACCTACGACCTTGCCATTATTATCGATTGTTAAGATGGCAACTTTCGGGAAACAGTCATTGCCAAACAAAACAAATAGCTGGCGATAAAACGTACTATAGGCAACATCGATAACGTTTTGCAGATTGGGCAGCCATGCAGCGGACACCTCCGCACCGGTTGCATAAAGAGAAAGATGATCGGGCTCGGGAGCAGGACACTGGTTGTAAATGATCATAAACCCTTGGCCAGCGGCTGGAACTTGGATACATGTGGGATACCAGCTGCGATTGTGGGCCAGTCTCTTGTCCTCCACAATAGTATTATTTACTAACTGATAAAGGTCTCTCACTTTGGCGTTGTTTTCATCACCTGCCAGCAGGAACACATCTTTACCGTCGGACATTACCTTGATCACACACGGCACATTCGCCACTCGATGAATGCGTCTACCGCTGATCTTTTCACGATAAAGATGCTTCCCCAAACAATGCTTCGAATTTCCGATGCCGTTAGTAAAATAGAGTTCATCATTCAGAAGGACAGCAGACACCGGCCGAAGATCAGCGGAGCGAAGTAACGTTATCTTCACTTTTGGCTGGACAAAAGTTTCAAGCTCCTGGTCCACCACTTCCGCAGCTTTCGCTGACAGAGGTTTTAGTGGCGCAGCAGAAGAGGGAGCGACGGAAGGTTTGGCTTCTTCGGCAGCCAATAGCCCACCACACGCCACGAGTAATAGAAAGATTATTAACGTCCTAGCCATTTTTCAGTCTCTACCTTTTTTGCAAGAGCATTTAGGTCTACAACGGAAATGAGTTCCGAGTTATTTTCTGGTTTATTCTTATTCGCTTTAGCAATGTAAAAACCAACAAGGCCGAAAGCAACCACTCTGCCACTGACTACTTTTACTACAGGGGAACCGACCATTCCTGAACGATAAAGACATCTCAACTCTCTCCAAACGGGCGCATCGATGACTCTTTTGTCACAGATTTGGCAAACCTTATTATTGAGCCGACAATTGTCCGAATGGAATAATTTCACTTCCAACGAATAGCCAACTGCTGTTGAATAGGAATTGGAAAGCAGGGAGAACTCCGTAAAATCAGACAGTGGGATGAACGCACTGTTTTCCTCCTTTGTTCGAAAGACCGTCACCCCTTGAGGGGCATTGCTGTAAACAATCGCCGAACAATGAAGTGCAGAGGCCGACTCAAACGAGGTCCTCTTGCCATCCGCCATATTGGTGTAAACAAGCGTTTGCTCGCAGCGCAAGTTATCTGATTCTTCAGACGGATTTCGAGCCGTAACAAAGACGTTGGGAGCGATAAAAAAACCGGTTTGATTCTTATATTTGCCATTTTTATCCTGATAATGGACAAAACCAACTGCCTTGGCTGCTTCTGTGTACACCTCTGGTACGGACGGTGATGGAAGACTTTGCATGATCAGTGAGCCGTACAAGCCCACACTCACAACAGCTGCCATGCAACCAATCAGTTTTTGAGAACCGTTCTTCATTCGCTTCCTTCACTCAGGTTGATGGCCGTTACGCTTTCAGGAATGGGAGTAATGATCTGTACCGGGTGCAGTCCATCAAAATAATCTCTGAGCGGACCATTAAAACCCTCCGGAGGCGGAAATCCGGTAATCGAACTTTCCTGCCCCGGCAGAACCACGGTGATTGCCCTTGTGTTTCTCATCACTGACTGCAGGTGAACGGACTTTTGAAATACACCAACGACAACCGGCCTCCCGTCTGCAACTCCGGAGAGAACGGGTGCTCCCCGTAAATCCGGGTCTGAAGCGACGCAGTCGGCGACCCATTTCTGACCCAGATTAAAAGAAAACCGAACCCCCTTTCGATCGGTATCTGAAAAGGAGTTATTCACCCCACGGGTCGGGATTACATTGCAGTTGCGGGCTTGGGCCAAAAAACCGCGGGTGATATACCCGATGAGGTCAAATGACGACACCTTTGCTTGACGTGAAACTGGAAGCTTGGATCGATTTCTGCCGGACACTTCAATCAGGGCAATATCCGAGCCGCTATCATTCAGTGTAATCTGCCTGCATTGAGCGGTAATCCCCCGCACCCTCGGTGGCCTTCCGTAGGTGAGTTCCTGTTTCAGTTTTGTTTTAATTTGAAGGTCCTGACATTTAAGACCAGCTAGCGCCAAAGCGCTCGTTAAGACACGAGAAGAGCCCACGAACGCCCCTGTCGCCACAAATTCACCTTTTTTAGTTTCAATCAATGCTATCGCACTGACAATCTCCGAGAGCTCTGAGCTCTCCCAATCAGAAGCATCGGCTACGCTATAAGACTGAGCATGGCTGTAAGCCGTGGTGTTGCACAGTATCAGCAATATCACAAACGCTCGCACCCTCTAACTCCCCGCTTCTTGCACCGTTATTCTGGCTTCTTTTTCGATGACCTTTTGACCAAATCGAACCACTTCTCTATCCACGGCATCAACAATCCATGTGCAGTTTTTCTTTTGGGAAGGATCCTTCTCAATCAACAACTTTTCATTCATCGGAAAAAGTACATCGCTCTTCAATACATTAAGGATAGAGCGGGCACCCTGTTCGAAGGGAACAGAGCCATCTTTTCCCCACGCGCGATCAATCAGCATCTTCTTAAGGGCGTCTGTAAAGACAACCTTGATGTTATATTTCTTTCTAAACGCATCGACCGCTTTTTCCTGGAGGTTCTTTTGCCCTATTTGGTCCAGCTCCTCCCTCGTAAAGTGGTGCAGAATTTGAATGTTGCTCTCCCCGATACGGCCCACAAACTGAGGACTCAGCACGTTGTTTTTTGTCAATCGCGTGATGACCGCTCTTCGTAAATCTTCGTTGCTGTACTTTTTAACTTCGGGATGGTGTTGCGGCTCGCTTTTGAAAATATGCCATCTATCCCAGTCATCGATTAACTCGCACTGGCGAGCGGCAAACTCTTCATCCCACTCCTGAGACGATGACTTTAACTTTGCCTCACTAATAGAACCGAAATTGGATGTCAGAACAATAAGACCTCTGGTGAAACGAGCCTCGTTCAGGGCCGCATCCTGAACAACCCCATCGTCAAGGAATTTGTAAAGGACGTCCTTAATCGCTGGATGTGTTTTATCGAGCTCCTCGATCACAATCACTCCCTGCGGGTTTGTCTTCACCCAGGAATACAGCGCCCCTCCCTCTGACTTGAAACCGATATAGCCCGGGGCCGGGCCGGTCAGTGACCAAACCGATCCTTCGTTTTTGAAGTTTTCGCCTTCAATGGTCTTTACATTCCAATTCACACCGTACTGTGGTTTACGAAGCAGACGGGCCAATTCCTCTGGCACCATGCTTTTTCCCACTCCAGAAGGACCAATAAAGAACAGAACCTGCACGCCCATTTCGCCGTCATTGCCTTCACGTGCATTCGCACCACCCATAATGTTGACCAGTGCCTTTCGGATCACCTCTTTCGCTTCCGTGTGGCCAACCAATCGTTCATTCATTTCTATTTGATAAACACTGGGTGTTAAGAAACGGAGAAGGCCTTTATCCGGATCGTTTTCCGCAAGGGTCTTAATTCCTGTTTTATCGGCGATCCACTCCTTCACGTCCTGCTCAGTCACCACGTAAGGTTTTTGCGCATCCTTCGTGGCATTTTTCTTTGCTATGTCCGTTACCGCCCGCACAGATTTGGATGGCTGCTTTTCTTCGTAAAGAAACTGATCGGTCAGCTCGATGATTTTTGAAATGATTTCTTTTTCAAAAACGACATGGCTCTCATGGCTTTGCGCCTGCCCCGCGTTGGTAACAATGCGGACGAGCGCCTCTCCCTTCGGGGGCTCAACTTTTACCTGGCGAAAGGAATGTATAAAGTTTCCCGTATCACTCAGGTAATTGCGACCGCTGGGTGAGGTTGTGCCGATCACCACGATACGGCCAAGCGCTAAATCGTTGACCAGCACCGACGCGATGTCATTGCGAGGATTGCTTACCCCCGTCCCCAATCCCTTGAGCTGATCAATGTCCGGAAAGTACATGATGATCTTTTTTTGACGGCACGCAGAGAGTACGGTTTCCATTTTCTTGACACCCAAGTCCACCCATCTCTCAGTGTTAAACGCTGCCCAGTTGAATCGGAATAACCGCCAGCCCTTTAATGCCTCCGGCACCATTCCTTTCGCAAGCCGAGCGGCGAGCGCGTTAACAACCGCGTCTGGATTCACTCCCTGCTCACCCCACAAAAGAACATTGTGCGACTTCGCTTGGATTAAGCTGGATGTGACCTGGGAAAGAAGGCTGTCATCGTCATAAAATGCATCCAGATGTCCTTCCGTGACCGCCTTGACCACATCGACGGCATTAAACTGAGCAATGGTGTCTTCGCTGCCGCTGTTGAAATCACTGAACACAAAACTCGCATCCGCTTTCTTTCCACCGGGAGCGACTGTCTTTACTTGGTCGGGAGATTGAACGGTTACTCCCTTAGCTCCCATCAAAACCTGAACATCTCCGTTGCGAACTCTCGTGAAGGATACCCTTTCCAATCGCTCCAGCTTCTCGCGCTGAGCACCCGTTAAGTGGTAAAAGGAGATGTTGTAATCATCTCCATCGACCGTGGTGAAATAGAAACCTTCTTCGTTCAAAAACACTTTCTCAGGGCGTGCGTTAATTTCAGCGATCGCCTCCGTCGCTGTTCTTCCCGGCAGCAACAAAATAAGACCACCGTACGGCTTTCCTTCAGACAAAGCGGGCAAATCGGCCAGCGCATAGCCAACACCCTTAGCCTCGTGCACCCTCACTTCGTCGGTTTGGACAGCCAAATCTAAAAGCCGCTTTTCAACGGCTGGAGTCGTGTGTTGAGCACTCCGAACCACCCATGCCAATTTCTCAAGTTTGGCGGGTGTGCTTTGAGAAAATGTCTTCTCCAGCTTCCAGTCACTCCCAAAAACACAGGATGACCACAACACTGAGATGGCTACAAATCGTTTCATTGATGGCTCCCCTTGCTTTTTTCAGAGCGCTCCTCGCCACCACTCGATGCCTTTGCAGGCTGCCTCTGAGGCTGTTCTTTTGTTTGACTGCCAACGCCGGCGCCTTTCTTGCTCCCCACAGAAGCCGGTTGACTACTGACACTAAATCTCCCCGTCCGTTTGCCACGCGCCCGAAAATCGTCGATGGCATCCGCAATATCCGATTTGCTTTGAATCCCACTGTAAACTCTGCCACCGCTACTTTTTGTAAGACTTTCATAGTAGCTCACGGTCTGCTCACTCACCGACGAGGTGATCACATTGATTTCAACGCAATAGTCTGGAATTTGGGAGGCGATTTTCTCAACGTCATTGTCACACGTGTCCATTTGATCAGAAAAAAGAATCATCCGCATACACTCTTTGCTCTGGTTCATAATCGAACGAGCGGTCTTAAGCGCTAGCCCCAGATCGGTAGCTCCACCCGATTGCAGACTCAGGATAATATTTTTTATTTTGTCTCCATTATTTTTTCCAAACGGAACGGCATATTTTACGTACTGGGGGCCACATCCGGAGAAAGTAATCAAACCAAATTGGTGCTGAGACGGATACCTTGCCAGCAGTCTGCCTGCGGCTGCTTTCACATCCGGCAATTTGTCGATCATGCTTCCAGAATGATCCACCAGAATAAGCGTCTTGCTGCTTTTTGCTTCGACATTGAACTTAACGCCTTCCTCATCAGCAGCAGCATAAAGGTTCACAGTAGCCACAAGTACGATAAGACTAATGACAAACAGCCTGCCCATATTAACGCCCCTTCGCCTTTTCTTTTCCTTCTAAGAACTTGCGTACAAACGCTTCGATATCCTTCTTCTTCCATTTAGAAAAATCATCGGGGACCGCTTTAAGTGCAGTGCCGTACCTGGCACCGTCCAGATTCGTGACTATCAGATAGCGTGTACCGCTTTGAAGCATAACCATATCCGTCACACCGGGTTTATTCACAACGGTTGAAATGTGGGGCTTAAAGATTCGGTTCTCAAGACGAAACAGAACACTTCTTGCACCGGCTTGCGCCTGTTCTTCAGCTCCAATCACCTCAAGCAGAATTCTCGGATCAATTCTGAGATTTACTGATTTTGCTTCTTTTAATGAGCGGGCATAACCACGCGAAAGAATAACAGCCAGTTGCAACGACTGTTCCTGGGTGAACGGCTGCAAGACATGAAGTCCTGCCTCAATACGTCCCCAAATGCGCGGACGAAGCACTGGCGCGCTGTCTCCCTTGGCAACCGTAAGCTCGCGTCGCAATTTTTCATGAAGACCTTCGCCAGTCACCTTACCTTCGCGAATCAAATGTTCGCCCCAGTTTGCAGTCCAAAAGATGATGGTGTTGGAAAAATTAAGCTGATCTTCGGTCCCTTCTCCGTACACGCCCTCATCCACTATCGCCGCAAGACTATCCATGACCTCTTTGTTCTTATCGATCTGATCGATATCGTCGAAAAGAACGACTCGGACGCGGTTTTGTGAAGATTTCAATTCCTTTGAAACCGCATCATCCTTTCTAAAGCCTGTGAATCTGCTCATATCGACTTTGATGAGCGAATTCGGTCCCGTTAAATACTTGGCAACCAGCTCCGCGATAAAGGTCTTACCTGTTCCTGTGGTGCCAATGAGGGTGAAATGCGCTAAGGGTTTCCGTGAAAAATGCACCCCATTTTTTACGCCGTTGAGCGTATCACTAATCGCTTCAATGACCGGCTCGTGCGAAATGACTTCATCGCTCAAAAAGGCTTTTAATCCGTCGACATCAAGATTCTGTCTTAATTTATCGATACCCCGGACATAATCCATCCAGCCCTGCATCGTGGCGCTATCCACCTCGGCAACTTCCGGGCGGTGGGCATCGAGGTAATCGCAAAGACCTTCCAATCTTTCGAATTCATTTCCGGGCGAAGCCTTCGTTCTTCCAAGATTAGAAGAAAATCTCATGAAGCTTTCAAAGGCATCCGTGGACAACACTTTGTTACGCTTATTTTGAAGCACCCCAAGAGCTCTCGCTAAAATCTGCTGCTTGTTGGCGTCAGTCAGCATCGGAATCGAAAGAATGTCGGTTTCCCGCCCTTTGTAAAGATCAGTGAAAGAAGCCATCAATTCGTTAAGCACTTCTTCTCGCATGGTTATCACAATCCGGCAGGTGCCATCGTTCACACACTTGTCGAAAGTCTTCCAGAACACTTCAAAACGCTGCGTTGCTTTTCCTCTCGAAACTTCGAAGCCTTTCCTGGCGGGAAAGTCTTTCAAGAATAAAACCATCCGCGTTCCATTCAATGCCTGCTTGATTTGGCTGAAACGATCTTGCAGCCCAGTGACATCATCCAAGTCGAAATAGTCACCCGGAATCTCATAGAACTTCTCCACATCGCGCAGATCTTTGGACGCGCTCAACACCCCGGTACTCAAATCCCAGGCAAAAGATGAGACGGCTTCTTCGGGCATCTGTCCATCCTGGTACTTAATCGTTGCCCATGTTCGGGTGGTTCTACCCAAAATACTTGCCAAATTTTCACTTACCTGACCTTCGGAATATAAAGGAACACGAGAGCCACCGTTCAGATCGGCATAGAGTTCTTTCGCATCTTCACAGTCTTTCAAATTATCTGTTTCAAAATTTCCGACTTTTTTAAATCGTGAACTATCGCCGGGCTTATAAGCACTCAGTTTGCCGTTTGAGTCCAGCGAATACTGCCGAGCTGTCTGGTTTCGGTCTAGCCGGGACACCAAGAACCAGTTTCCAAACGATTCCAGCTTGTCATTCGGATCAAAGCGATACAGTGACTTAACTTGAGGGGATAACTCGCACTTGAACCAATCGATTGAGCGGAATTTCAAAATATCATCGGCCCCATTTTTCTCACGAAAGTACACTCCCTTATAATTCATCGCGATCGGCCAGCGGTAATTGCCATCGAGAACCTTCGTTTCACCCGTGTCGTTATTCATCATGACCAGGCGTACAGTTTCCGGGTTTCTGACGGAGAGAGCGGCACTCGTCTGCCCATCTGAAAATACGGCAAATAAAATACGGTTCAGGCCTGCGTTGTACAGAGTGAGTGGCTCCACTCCACGACCTGCTTCAAATTCCCGGTTGTAAACCCGTATGGGAGATGGCTGACCGTGACCCTCCGCTACGGTAATAGGAACACTCGGCGCCCCAACACTATGAGGCTGTTTGAACGCAGCAAATGAATCATCAAAGGTGATCACTGCGCCACGCACCGGAAACCAGTGATGAGGTGAGGCCATCAACCGATTGAGTTCCCATTTCTTTGTCTTTGGAAAAAATGTCGCGATTTTGAATTTTCTTTGCGTTCCAAAAATGAGCCAGAGTTCTTGCGGCTGATCAAACCCGGCAGAAAAAATCCCTACGGTCCCTTCACCGTCTTTTTCAGAAATCTTAACAGCGGCAGCATCCACCAATGTTTGTGGAGTAATTTGAGCACGCCCCTTTGAGTCCCGCATATTTTCGAAATAGAATCCGGGGGCAACCCGCAGACTGTCGTACTTAGAGTCCGAGAAAATCCTAGTTAATTGGTTGGCCAGGTCCTCAGTGACCAGAAAATACCAGGAGCGCGGAAACAACTCCCCGCTGGGTGCTGCACCAAGTTTGAAATTGAACAGAAAACAAAAGGGCAGAAAAACAAGCCATCCCAACCGAAAGGCCCGAAGAAAATACATCATCGTTCCACTCCCCAAAATGGTGGTTCGCTACCGCAGACTCAAATTTTCACCACATTAAGCCGCTTAAGGCTCTCCCCGTGACCCCCGGGACCCATGGACGCGATGCGACAATACTAATAAAATCGTTGTTACGACAAAAATTGGGCAATGTCTACAGTATTGTTAAGGGCACCTTGTCCAACACGCTACCAAGTATTGGAAATTCGTGAGGGACCGGCACTAATCACTTCGGGCGAGCAACCGTCCGTAAACAGCTTGAAGTTCTCACTGAAGCGCGCTGCCAGCGCATCGTACTTCTTCCAGTACTCGTCCTTATTTCCCCAGCTTGCGGAAGGCTCAAGAACATCCTGCGGTACATCCGGACAGCTTAAAGGAACTTCATAACCAAAAATCTTGTCTTTACGATATTCAACTTTATCCAGTTTTCCATCGAGTGCGGCGTTGAGAATGGCTCTGGTATGACGAATGCTGATTCGCTTGCCCACGCCAAACCGACCGCCCACCCAGCCAGTATTGACCAACCAAACATTCACATTGTGTTTGAGCATGCGATGTTTGAGCATTTGAGCATACTCGAACGGATGGCGGACCATAAAAGGAGCCCCAAAACAAGCACTGAAAGTGATCTCAGGCTCAATTCCAAGCCCTATTTCAGTCCCGGCAATTTTCGAGGTGTAGCCACTGACAAAATGGTATTGCGCCTGTTCCGGGCTCAGCTTCGCAATGGGAGGCATCACACCCGATGCATCGCAAGTTAGAAACACAACATTTTTGGGATGGTTGTGAACGAAACCTTCCGGTACGGTATTAGGGATAGAGGATATCGGGAAGGAGGCACGAGTGTTTTCAGTGATATGATCATCATCTAAGTCAATTCTTCGCGTGACGGGATCAAACACAACATTTTCCAGAATAGTTCCAAACCTTCGGGTTGCTGCATAAATCTCAGGCTCGCTTTTTTCCGAAAGGCGAATCACTTTCGCGTAACAGCCACCTTCAAAGTTAAAGACACCCCTGGAGCCCCATCCGTGCTCATCGTCTCCGATAAGCTTTCGATTGGGATCAACAGAAAGCGTCGTTTTGCCCGTTCCGCTCAAACCAAAAAACAAAGCGACATCACCGTTCTTGCCAACATTTGCCGAGCAATGCATCGGCAGCACATCCTCAAAGGTGAGCAGATAATTGAGTACAGTGAAAATCGATTTCTTGATCTCTCCACCATACTGCGAGTTTGCAACCACTGCGATCCGCTGCCCGTAGTTAAGAATAATCGCCGTTTCACTACGAGTGCCATCAATAGAGGCGTCGACTTTGAAGTCTGGCAAGCTCATGACCGTAAAGTCGGGCACAAATTTCTTCAAAATGGTCTTATCTTCGGTCGTTAGAAACATGTTGCGCGCGAACAGGCTATGCCAGGCAAGCTCCGTGATCACTCGGACGGAAAGCCGATATTCGGGGTCGGCTCCTGCATAACAATCCTGCACGAAGAGCTCTCGGTTCTGGCAGTAGGCACGGACACGGCTCATTAGGTCGCTGAATTTCTCATGGGACAGCGGGCGATTGTATTGCCCCCACCAAATTTTTTCTGCAGTTGTTTCCTCTCTTACAATAAATTTATCAGCCGCAGCTCGCGCAGTATGTTTGCCCGTACTGACCAGAACGGGGCCCTGCCTTGCGATCTTTCCTTCGTTTCTAAAAACGATCTCCTCGTAAAGGGCCTCATCACAAAGATTCCAATAAGCCCTATCGAGGTGTTTGATACCATGGTTATCCAGACCATAGTCCGCCTCCAGCTCTTTTGCCTGACCTGTCGCCGGAGTGTTGAAATGGAGATATTTGCTCACGACCAATCCCTTATTAGTTTACGATCGCCAATAAATAGTTCGCTGGGAGCATTAGGGTCCAATGCCCACTTCATTCTCTCGATACCTTCCGTGATATCTTTAACCGCACCACAGTAACTCAGCCTCAGGTACCCTTCCACGCCGCACTCAGCACCCGGTACGGCTACCACTTGAACTTTATCGATAAGAAACTCAGAAAGCTTATTAGAATTTTTTTCATAAGCACTAAAATCAGCAAAACAGTAGAAAGTCCCATCTGGCCTGGCAACTTTCACTCCTTCAAATGCTTTTAAATAAGCCATCATGACATTCCGGTTGTTTTCCAAAGTCTGACGAAGATTCTCCACACCGGATTGAAGTCCGTTGAGCGCTCCCGCTGCAGCCTGCTGCAAAAGGACTGAGGGCCCCGAGGTCTGATGACCTTGAATATTGGTCATCGCAGCAACAATTTTCTTGTTGGCTATTGCCCAACCGATACGAAATCCGGTCATAGCATATTGTTTCGAGACGCCATTAATGACAATTAATTTAGAATTTTCGGAAAGGTCCTTGGAAAAACGGTAGCAGCTAATCGGTTTTTTTGCATCGAATACCAAT
>JACQOU010000389.1 GCA_016207775.1 Deltaproteobacteria bacterium | reverse complement strand
TTTTGCGGAGGGGGAAAAATGCAGACACGCTCGGACGAAAATACGGACCATATCGTCTTTTACATTTTTCACTCCCTGAACATTCTTTTGGTCACATCGAGCATTGTTTGTGCTTATGTTTTGAAACAAGAAAGTCAGTTTGATCAAGTCATGGCCCAGGTTTTTATCTGGGGAGCGCTTTTTGCCCTTATCGGATCAAAAGCGGGTGGATATTTGGGAGCGGTGATGGAAGAAGATGCCTGCTCTCAGATGGATATGGGGGTTCTTTCCGCAATGGGCTCATTCATTGGCGCAACCGCATTCGGGCTTTCGGGAACGGTGCTTGCGGGTTTTTACTTTTTCTTTCCGGCGATTCATATTTCTTGGGTCTTGGGTGCGCTTTATCTGGGGCTTTTCGTTTTTTGCTCCCGCAATAATGCGTCTGTTTATCGAGTGAACAAGATCAGTTGCTGTGGAATAAGAGTAAATGATGAAGGTGAGCCGCTACCCGTTCAACCGATGAAGATGAAAAATAAGCTTGCGATTATGCTGGCCCTTTCCGTCATCATCGAAATCTTACTTACCATTCTGATGATAATTGTCATGAAGCGAGACCTTGCCAACGGCATCATGCTCGGAGGAATGGCTTACGGTATGAGTGGGGCGATGCTGGGAGGACTGATCGGCGGATGGCTTGCCGGCCTTCTCGATAAACATGCCGGGGAACCGGAACACGATAACCCGATTATGGTTTGCGGGATGGCGTTGATGGGTGGAATGATGGGTGCCATGCCTGCGGCGATGGTCGGAGGAATGAATGCCTTCATGGGTCCTGTTACGATTATTCCAACGGTGGTTGGCGGGATTGCTATCCTAGTCGTTTGTTATTTTTGGATGTATCGACGCGAATTTCGGCTTGTGTGGGCCAAAAGGCACTTACCCTTTACCCTAGGAGGTATCCGATGGCAGAGACAATCGTCATTCCAATCAAAGGCATGACTTGCAGTCATTGCGTGGGCGCTATTCAAAAAGCGCTGGGCAAGGTTGCTGGCGTTGAAAGTGTCACAGTCAGCCTTAAAGAGAAATCCGTCACGCTTATCGTTACCAACAATGACGAGACAACCAGGGCAAATGCGGAAGCGGCCATCGAGGATGCCGGTTACGAAGTCCGGAAATAGGGAGCAAAAGCATGAAAAAATGGTTGGCATTGCTTGCTCTGGGGATTGGCGCTGGTGTGCTGTACCATGTGGTGCAAGAACGAAGGAAAAAACAAGTTCCGGAAAAGAAATGAGCGCTCTGTACCGACAATGTCTTTTACTTGTCTTTGCAGGCATTGCCTTAGCGTCCTGCCGAAACCCGCTTAAGGAGCACTTAAACAACAAAGGGATCCAAAATCGTTTTTCGCCGATGTTAGGAAGCGTGGGGGATTTCGACAATCCAAGAGAGTCGCGGCATAAATTGTTCTCCCTGTATGATGAACTCAGATTAGCGTTTGCAAATGACGATTTTTCCGCCATCAAGCCAGTTACAGTATCTATCACTGCGCAGCTAGAGCTCCTCAGAAAGACCGACAGGTCAAATGCCGGTGAGCTGGCTGCAATTAACCAGTCCCTTCCTGGATTTGAAGTGGTGGACACGGAAGCGAAACGGCAGGCTTTCGGCTTTTTCAGTGAGGCAGTGGTTGCACTTCACAAAAAAACGAAAGGCGTTGAGATGGATTTGTACCATTGCCCTATGGCAAAAGGCTATGGCTATTGGCTCCAACCTAAGGGAACAACCCTCTCAAATCCTTACATGGGTTTGCGGATGCAGAAGTGCGGTTCGCTTGTTGAACAGAACTAACTTACAACCAATGACGTGGCTGAGAGACCTAAGCGACGAGTGGGCCGTACGGGAGCGTCTCCGTGCGCATCTCTGCCTAACCACCTCTTCAGTGACGTTAAAAAGCTTTCGCATTGTTTGTATGGACAAAAAATTGTGTGATTTAGTGAGGGACTCTTTGTCTTACTTGCCACACCCGCTATTCTCAAAAGCGCGTCTCAAGGTGCATGTAAGACCTGACACTCACATCCTCCACCCATCCTGGTTTGGCTGCCAGAGCGGCAACCGGATTGAGCTTTACTCTCCAGCATACCGGAATGTCACGACCCTTGTTTTCACGCTATTTCATGAATGCGGTCATTGGCTTGCACAATCGACGCACAACGATCCAAACTCAGAAGATTTTGCAAATTCCTTTGCCTGGTTTTGTGTCAACCCCACTTACTATAAGATCAAAAACCCAAAGCAATTTGCCCGATTCGAAGCCGCCTTAGTATATCGCCGACTGATTTTAGATAGCCAAAGTTACCCGAACGCGATGGCGAGAATTAGGAAGGTCTCAATGGCAGAGGCAACTTACCGATGAAGTACTCCCACTGCTGACGTAATCACAGCTGTCCATAACGGCATGGCCATTGCATCTTCGTCTACCGTATTGATTGAGGAGGTAGCCATGAAAAACCAGATTGATCGATTAAACAGCCTCATACAGCTCGACTATGATGCAGTGTTGGCTTATTCGCAGGCCATCGATAATGTTGAATTGGATGAGGTGAAAGATAAATTTTCAGGTTTTAAAGCTGATCACGAGCGACACATTCAGGAGTTGTCATCTGAGGTGCGCACCTTAGGGGGAATACCTCACGAGAGAGCACGTGATCTCAAAGGATTCTTTATCGAAGGTTTCACTGCGATTCGGAGCATGACAGGCACTGCAGGCGCGCTAAAGGCTATGCGGATGAACGAGTTGCTTACTAACCGCAACTATCAACGAACGATGAAGGAAGCATTTCCGGATCGTACCAAACGAATTCTTGAAAGAAACTTTCAGGACGAGCAACGACATATTAAATATATTGAGCAGGCCATCGAGGCAAAGATTTGGGAATCTGAGACACGAAAGGCTGGATGAACATAAGGCTATTGTGAAGCATCACCCAAACTAAGTGCTAATACCTCTAAATGCCTTCGGGTGCGTAAGCGTTGGATATCAAACGTGGCCTGTTCCCTGAGAGCAAGCTTTTGAATGGTGGCGATAGCCATCAAGGCTCTATCTAATCGTTCACAGACCTTGATATTAGGGAATCTGTTAATGACATCGGCATCGGAGTCGGTCCATCCCCAGCGGTGTTCCAAGAAGAAAAGAAGCCTATTGCGCAGGAATTCAACTTGCCCGTTGGTCGCTGGAATTCGATTGGCCCAAGCTAATGCGAGTTTGCGGGGGCCGCCCTGCAGCACATACGGAGTTGCACCAAATCGAGGAGCTACTTCTAGTCCGAACGGATTCACAACATTTTGAATGGCATCCATGTCCTTTTCTTTTAAGAGTGGAACGGTAAAGCCTAATACCAGCACATTTAAGAAGTCGCTCATTTCTTGAGCCGCAAAAATTTGGTTGGGATTGATTACCCCTCGTCCGAAGTCGGTTTCTGAAAGTTCTTTGGCGATGAGATAGAGGGAGTTCAAAAACTTCTCGGTGGGTAACCGTGATCCCTGAATAATTCCTAGACCAGCATTTTTCGTCCAACCGTAATCATCGGAAGCCAGATACCGAACGAGAGCTTTCTTATTGGGACACCCTTCCGGCAGGAGCTTGGCAGCTTCTACTGCAATAGTCCGGGTAGAGAAAGGAAGTTGAAAATTATTGATGCCAAAATTTTCCATTCTTCGTCGAACGATATCCAATGTTTCTTTTCTGCAGGTCTCAAACTGTGGCGCGGTGAAGTAAATACCCGATCGGTTGCTGATGAGAAGATCCAACAGTTTTCCAATGTCCTGTTGGCTGAGGAGTTCTTTTGGAAGTTCTTTTGCTTTGGTCTGCCGCAAAAGATCTGCGAGGGCTGAAAGGGCCGCGTAGATACGCTCCCATCCGTTTCTGCCTTTTTGTGCCGGACGGGCGAAGGAAGGATCGGTTTTCATCTCTTTTAAGTCGCGAGTTCCATCGTTTTGCACCCAACCCCAAAGCTCATCGTCCGCCAAGTCTCTTACCAACTGATCCAGCTTGGCACGCAACGCTGGCGAGTGGACGTGTGTGTACGCTTGGTTTGCCAGATAAATGCAGAAGTCTTTTGCCGGATTCTTTGGATCATGCTTGGGTCCTCCCACGAACCCCTGCCTTTTGGCTTCCGCCATGAAAAGGGCGAGCCCCCCTGTTTCCGGTTCCAAAAAAATCTGGATGTCTTTGCGTGAAGCTAATGCACTTATCCGATAGGACAGTAGTGCACTCCACAATCTATCCAATTCGGCTGGGTCTAGAAGACGCGAAAGATCAACTTGCGTCGGTTGCGGTGCGTACTCTAATACTCTGGCGATTTCGTAAAGCACTTCATAAACTCTTCGAGCGCTGTAGAGGTCGGGGGGGCTTTCCAGTATTCTAGCTCCATCCCATTTCTTAAGGGTATCGGCTTCCTTTAACCATTCCAGTAGCTCGTCTTTCTCAGGAAGGTCGGGCAGGTAATTGGTAAGCCGGGTAAGGAGATCGACTATCGCACCACCCGCCCTTAGGTTCTTCACACCGAGATGGAAAGCAAGGTGCTCTAACGCCGGGACCATCCATTTTTCAAATTGAGACACGTCAAAGCAAGGATGACGATCCGTAAACTCAAGGTCCTCAGGGAACCGTTCATCGTACTGTGCATTAAATTGAACGGGATCTCGTAACACTTCCTTACCATCGTCTTGGATAACCACTAGACCTAAGGTACGAGAAACGGGGTGCTGCAGCCGATTAGAAGGGGGTCTTTCGACCATGATCTGAGAAAGCCCATCCCGCAACCAGCGTGTGTGAAGGGTGTAATCGTAGATGCGGACGTCAATTTTTCCTTCGGCCGGACGGCTTGATCTTCCCAGGGCCTGGATCAGTTCTTTAAAGCCGCTGATATACATACTGAAGGGGCTCAGTAATACAGCCATATTAATTTTCGGGATATCGACTGCCTCATTGAGCATATCGACGACAACAATGTATTTATGTATTTTCCTGTCTGCTTCCGAGTCGAAATCCCCCTTATCTGAAAACCAATTCAGCGTAGCTTTTTTCGTGGTAGTTTCCGAATGTAAGGCACGTGTTTCAAGTCCCGACTTTGAGAGCAACTCAGCGTAGAGGTTGGCGTGATCGATGGAGGGGGCAAACAGCACTCCTCGATCGTAAACGTGTACCCGTCTATCGCCTACGATCCGGCTTTTGATATCTCTTGCAAGCGACTCGGCTACGGCCCGCGAACGAAGGAATTCCTTGCCAAGGATAGCGGAGGCGGGCCAGCCATCCACGCTTCTAACCATGTGAATGCCAAAAAACGGGGGACTATATCCCCTTGCGATCATTCGATAGAATTGAAGCCGGCATAGGGAAACCAAATCTTCACCTTGTTCGAGTTGTTGCTGTTCGTTGGGGTTCAAGAAGCCGCCAACCACATTGCCATGGAGGTATTTCGTGATCAGTTTTTTGTCTGAATGCCAAAAGGTGGCAGATAGTGTGAGCACACGATGCCGGTGATCGATAATCTTATTCAAGCCCTTTAGAATCTTTTCAAACTGGCCGCCGTTTTTACCCAGATGATGGGCTTCGTCGAAAACAATGACCCACGGTTGGTCGGTATCGGCTTGGAGCAAGGCATGAATTTCTGACCGTCTTTTAAAATACGTAGTCCGTGTGATCGCTATCATTTCGGAAGCTAGATCAGTGGGGTTCTGGGAGCTTTCGTCGTATAGTTTGGCGATTTTGGTAAGACCCAGTTCTTCGGAGTAAGTCTGTACGATATGGTCCAAGCCCGCGTTGTTTTGAAGAACGGCTAGTACTTTTGGCTTATTCTTCCATCCTGGCTGACCGCCGAGTTTTTTGCGAATTTCCTGGACGTATTTTGCAGAAATAAAAGTTTTTCCGCTTGCCACAGGGTGAACGACACCTCTCCAGCAGCCACCCGGACCCGTTCTTCCTTCCATGTCTAAAAGCGCGCTGAGAACCGGGATCTGCTCGAGGTTTAATTTTCGCTGGGTGATGGGCTCCGCTCTTAAGGCAGAACGCACGATTCCTGCGACTCTGTCCATGCTGGCGTAGTCGCCGTCATGGGTTGCCAGAACGGTGAATTCGGCTTGCAGTCTGTCACCCCGATAGATCACTACGGGGAGTCCATGCCTTGGGTAGGCCAGGCTGGGGTCGGCTGTCAGACGAAAGGTATAGTCGCCGTTAGGACTGCTTAAAGTCACAGAGGATTGTGCCTTGTTCTGGATAATCGAAAACGGGTTGCGTGGGGTTTCCTGTAATACCGGCAGTACCGCTAATCGAACGAATTGATTCAGATCGTCCGCACTTAAACGAACAGGCATGCGGCCTACCGCTTTTTCTATGATGGCTGTGGGGCAAGGGGCATCTAAGACCGATACAGCCAGGCAAGGGTTTGCCACGGTCCACAACAAAACTAACCACGTTAATCTAAAGGGACATCCCACCACCATAACCGTCGACTTTTAGCACATAGCAGCGGATGCAATCAACCAGTAGTTAATATATTGTTTTTATTCTGTTTTTTTAGTTAATGATTGAGCCAGAACTCGATTTCAGTTATGGTGCATGCCCTATGCTCGCCAGAGCCTGGATAGTTTTGTCTCTTCTATTGAGTGGAACGTTGTTGGGGTACACCTTCATCCCCTACGACCTTCGTTTGATTGGAGAAGATGGAAGAAGCTTCGAGACGTACGCAGTACGAGTGATCCTTGCGGATTACTATGCCCGCTTTTTTGGTGCACAGGATCCGCTTCATGCCCTTTTGTTAAGAAACTACTATCCGAACGATTCAAAATTCATTAGCCGATATCTTAAGCGCGCTCAAAAGTGGTACCTCAACGAGATTGCGAAATATCCGAAAATTTACGGCAAAAACGTTAGCGCGATTGTGAAGGGGGTTGAACGGGAGGAACCGCCGGATGACGGAGTGTCCTCCTTTATCGTTATTGTGCAAAAAAACAAGGCGGTCGGCCTTGAGGACGAAGTTCCGATTGCCCTTCAGCGAGTCTCGATGGTTGGACCCGACGGTTTGCTGCCGGAAGAACGCCACTTTTTGAACAAAGGATTGGGAGGTCCCTTGCCGACGGACGATGTGACGAGCGGTTGGTTTAATGTCCCTTTGTTGGAACAATCCGGGTTTGGGCACTTTCGGATTGTATTTCCTCCAAGAGAGCGAAAAATCCTGTGGGTCAAGGGCGGTAAACTCGAAATCAAGCATTATTGTCTGGATCCCGACTTTGCTGAAAAAATATTTGGTCACTTATGGTGGATAGGAATTCAGCACAAATTCTTAGTCTATAGCGGAGAGCGTATTCCGGACAGTGAGGCACAGAAGCTTGGAATCGAAACGGCTTCCCAGGAAAATTTAGGGATGCTGGCGGAAACGGGTTGGACAGCAAGCTATGAAGCGGAAAGCCCCATTCTTGCTCGTCTCTATGAACGGTTCGGCACCACTCACTACAAGACCATACAAAACGTTCATACGGGCGACGTTAAGCTAAATTTTCGGCCAGTGCGGTTGGAAATGCTTAGGCAAAACGTGCTTCACATGATTGCCAACCGTCATCAGCAATTTGGGAAACAGGCCGAATGGCTGGTCTACGATAGAGAAATGGCTCAAAATCTCCGCGCTTCCACTTGCGCGAACGAGCTGCTGTCTTCGGGAAAAATGCCATGAACGATGGGAATTTGACTTTTTTATTGGTATAAAATCATCATGAGCAACCGCGAAAAACTTCCCTCCTCCCTTTACTTTCAGATATTCGATACCAAGCGAACAAAAAGCGAGCTCATTAAAATTAAGATACTGGAGGCCGTCATTGATTGCCTGGCAACTCAAGGCCTTGAGGCAACCACCTTTGAATCCATTGGAAAGATCGTCAACATGGAAAGAGCCCATGTGAACTACTACTTCTCAAGTCGGAAGGAGTTGATTAAAGGGGCGGTACGCTATGCGGTGGCAACTGGCCAGCAAATTATCATCCGTAACGTCAAGAAGGCCAACCACTGGAAGGATCGACTCAAAATCGTCATCGATGGCCCCTTTGAATGGTTATCCCAGTATCCCAAGCATTTTTCGGTAATGTCCTTATTCTACTATCTCTGCACCCACGATGAGGATATGAGACAGCTACAAAACGTGATCCAAAAGGGAGGGGAGGATCGAATTGCCGCTACCCTGGATGTTCTCGTCCATAATGGCCAACTCACACAAACAAAAATCAAAGAGATTAGCCGCGCTGTCCAGTCGATGATTTCCGGAAACATCCATTACTTTTTTACCAGCGATTACGGCTGGTCAATGAAACAAGTAAGAACAAAAACGGTCCAAATGGCCGTGGATCTGGTAACCAGTCAATTATCTGAGTAATGGATTTGCAGTAAAACGACAGGGGTTAGGTATCCTTTAGGGGCAGGTCTTCACGTGGTGGTGGGGGAAAACCTACCCCTTTGGGATATGGGTTGGGTACGAGCTGCTGTCGTACCCAGCAATCAGAACAAGAAAACAACTACTCATTACGACTGCACGTGTCAAATGTTTTTTTTACATTGTATAAACTTTACAAAACTCGATTGGGCTAAAGCTCTTCTGTCCCGTATCGCTTGATCTAAGCCGGGAAATAGGGTAAAGCATGCTCCGCGCGCTTGATGTCTGTGTACCAAGAAGTTGTAAATGACGGCTAATACCCAACATTCAGTACCGCTTGCCAAGCACCTCAGCCTGAAGCCCTTAAGGTCTATTTTCATTATCTTTTCTATCACATGGGTTCTCGGTGCCTCTTTCGGACGTGCGTATGGCAATACCCCATCGGCATACGGCGGCCCTCCCGAACCTGATGATTTGAATGTTTGCCCAGGAACCATCTCAGCACAAGGGGACATCGAACTCGCTCAGAGCTACGTTGGAAATTTACTTGCACCCTTGTTACAGGTCTATTTGACACTTTCGGACTACCTCTACCAGAACGAAAAAAACGTTGTGGCCGGACGGAACCTCTACTACTTGGTCGCTCCTTTGGCTTACTTTAAGCGGGACTTTCTGGCTCCCCCCAAGAAGAACTCTATCTATGATCCCACCGATCCCAGTGCCATAGGTCCAGTGCGCGTGGCACTCATGAAGGCACGACACCATGCGCTCGCTCTCGCTGACCCTGACCAAAAGGAACGCCTGCTGGATCAGATCCATACGTTGCGAAATTACTTAAATGGAGTACTGCCCAAACTTGAGGAACTTGCGGATGAATACGCAGAAAGCATCACCCGCCTTTTATCGGGTGAACCAACCGTTCGCCGACTGGAACAGGACCGGTTAAAAAATACAAGTCTGACCCCGGACACTCATAAACGGATAATCGAAGACTTAGAAGTGGTGTTGTCCTACCTCAGCTTAGCTCGACGAACCTGTTTAATCATATTGGGAGAAGCAGAAGCTCCAGGCCAAGCTGTCAGGAGAGTGAAAATTCCCGAATTAGTCAGTGAGATTTCTTTTTTAAGTCGAAATCCTGTGGTCGTTAAGAGTCAGCGCCCAGTTTTTCTGGACGTGAACGTTACTGGATTGTTGGACGCTCTCAGCAACTTGGTTGATAACGCTAAAGCTTGGGGTCCGCCCTCGGAAGTGGAAATATCTGTGGACGTCAGAGTGGTGACTGGCAGTCCCCACGAAATCACAACCAATACGCAACGAATTGTTGTACCCGGCAAGACGTTAGAGGCTGGCGCTTTCTTGGCGATTTCAGTGTCCGATAAAGGTCAGGGAATGAATCCTCAGACGTTGCAAAAGCTCTTTACGGGATATACCGGAAGGCCTGAATCGGGCGGAACGGGTGTTGGCACTTGTTCAGTTTTGGATTTTGTGAAGCGGCAAGGCGGATGGATAGAGGTGAACACAGTTCAAAATGAGGGAAGTACCTTTACCCTTTTGTTGCCCGGTTACGTGGAGGACGTCGTACAGGTGCGTCCTTTACCTCCCGTTAGAACGGATTCCGGTAAGCCAGTGGCCACGAAAAAAATTCTCGTGATCGATGATCACGTGATGCAACAACGTATGCTGACCATGGCTTTGCGCTTAATCGGATATGATGATGTTCAAAGTGTAGGTTCTCGGAGGGAGGCCATTGCTTTGTTTGATTCTGGGACACGCTTTGACGTCATCTTCACTGACGTACAGACGGAACCGACCGATACGAGTGTCAAGGACTTCAGTTTGTTGGCCGCTTCACTGAAACCAACCCCGCAAGTGTTCTTGCTTTCCGGAACATTCCAGTCTTCTTGGGTACCCGGCATTTCAGGCCAACTGGAAAAACCGGTTAATCCTGAGGCCCTCAAAGCTCTGCTGGAGCACCCCCACTAGCCCTTTGCTCGCAAGGACGTCTCAAGCGCGTGTAATGCTAGGCAAATGAACGGTTTGCAGCCAAAAAGTTTCAATGGCTTTGAGCATTTCTTCATAGCTCACAAGATCGACTGGCTTACTGAGTACACAATTAGCATGGTTTTCGTACAGCTGAGTTAAATCCGTTTTGGACTGGGAGGTCGTAAGGATGAGCACTGGAATATGCGAAAGCGTATTATACGACTTAATTTCTTTTAGCACCTCAAGACCACTACTTTTAGGCAGGTTGTAGTCGAGTAAAACAAGATCCGGCAAGGGTTTAACCCTGTTGTTTCCACAGTCAGCAAAATACTGGGTCGCCTTCTCACCGTCCTGTATAACGCTCACCTTGTGCGCAGTCTTCCAACTCTTCAATAGTTCCATAACCAGTCTAACGTCAGCCGGATTATCTTCAACGAGCAGCAGCTCAATAGGTCGAGAGATTTTTGATTTAGAACCCACCCCAATGTCCCTCTCATTAAGTGCCTACCTGACAACGGGTTTGTGCGCAATGTCTTTTTAAAAACCTTATTTTTTAGGCTGTAAAAAAGTTAATTTCTGAATCGGAAAAAAATGACAAATTATTCTATAATATCGGTTGGTCATAGACCTCTAACAGCGAGTGGGCAATGACGACACTGTTTATACCCAAAGAAATCACCCTTTCAGAAACCCGTGTTGCAGCTACTCCGGAAACAGTCCGAAAGTTCATCAAACTAGGTTTTCAGGTCCTGGTCGAAAAAGGAGCTGGGGACGGTTCTTTCATTACGGATAAGGCCTTCGAGGAAGCGGGCGCTTCCCTCATTGAAACGGCTGCGGCAGGTTATTCGCAGGCAGATATTATATTAAAGCTTCATCCACCGAGCCCTCATCCACAGTCGGGCCAACATGAAGCAGCGCTTTTTAAACAGGGTGCAATCATCATTTCGTTCCTGTGGCCATTTGCCAATCCCGCAACGATTGAGCTTTTGGCAAAAAAACGCGTGAGCGCCTTCGCCATGGACCTGCTGCCTCGTATTTCGCGCGCTCAAAAGGCAGATGCACTCAGTTCTCAGTCCAACCTGGCTGGCTATAAGGCAGTCATGTTGGCCGCAAACTATTTATCGAAAATATTTCCCTTAATGACTACCGCTGCCGGAACCATTAGTCCTGCCAAAGTCGTCATTTTGGGCGCGGGAGTAGCCGGTCTTCAAGCCATTGCGACTGCAAAACGTTTAGGTGCAGTGGTAGAAGTTTCGGACGTCCGACCTGCAGTAAAGGAACAAGTCGAGAGCTTAGGCGGGCGATTTATCATGGTGGAAGGCTCAGAGGCGCTCGTAGGCACAGGCGGATATGCAAAAGAAGCATCTCCAGAATTCCTAAAAAAACAGCAGGAACTTGTGGGCAGGCACATTATGGCTGCTGATGTCGTCATCACGACTGCGCTGGTACCGGGAAAACCGGCACCAAAGTTGATTCCAGCCTCGATGGTGAAGCAAATGAAGCGAGGGTCAGTCATCGTGGATCTCGCCGTCGAGCAGGGTGGAAACTGTGAGCTTTCAGAGGTCGGCAAAATTGTTGTTAAAGAGGGGGTCACTCTGATTGGTCTTTTGAATCTTCCCGGCCTTGTTCCATTGAATGCAAGCCAGGTTTATGCCAAGAATTTGCTTGCCGTAGTGGAAAATCTTTACCCGAAAGGAAATCTTGCACTCAATTTTGACGATGAGATAAATGCTGCTTCGTTCGTCACTCACGACGGAAAAATTCGGCTCCCTAACGTTACTGAATTTGTTTCAAAGAGAGGGTCACATGGAAACTCTTGATTTTATCAGTATGGCATTCGTTTTTATGCTTGCCACGTTTATCGGATTGGAAGTCATTCGCAACGTTTCCCGTCTTCTCCATACGCCGTTAATGTCGCTTACAAACGCGATCTCAGCAATAGCGGTCGTGGGCTCAATTATTATCGCCGGCGAGCAGAAAACCACATTCTCAACGATTTTGGGGACCATAGCCGTGGCCGCTTCGGTAACCAACATTGTAAGCGGCTTTCTCATAACCGATCGAATGCTCAAGATGTTTAAAAAGAAAGAAACACGCCAATGATTGCACAAACGACACAAGTTATTTACTTGATATCGACGGCATTCTTCATTCTTTCACTAAAATGGATGAGTCATCCGCACACAGCAAGACGGGGGGTATTCGCTGGAATTGCTGCGATGGGAGCCGCTATTGCAGGCACTCTGCTTCATCCAGGGATCGAAAGTTTCACCTGGATCATGGTGGCTTTTGTCCTGGGTAGTATCATCGGCGTTCCTCTCTCCTGGGTGCCATTAACAGCGGTACCTCAACGAACGGCGCTTTCTCATGCTTTTGGTGGTCTTGCGGCCGGACTGGTTGGGATTGCGGAATATTTTCTGTGGTACCAAGAAGGGGAGCTCAGTTCTTTTCGCGTCGGTGCTTTAGTCGCGGAAGTCATTTTGGGCTTTGTAACCTTCACTGGGAGTCTGATGGCGGCTGGTAAGCTGCAGGAGATTTTGCCGGCTCGCCCCATCATCTACCGAAATCAAAACCTTCTTAATTTGTCACTTTTTGCCATTGCTATTGTGGTTGGAATAATTCTCATTGCCTCGCCTGAAAAATGGTATCTGTTTCCGATCATGGTGGGCTTATCATTACTCTTCGGGGTGCTTCTGATTCTGCCCATTGGCGGAGCCGACATGCCGACGGTTATTTCGTTGCTGAATTCATACGCCGGGCTGTCGGCGGTCGCAATGGGATTCGTTCTTGAAAACAAATTATTGATTACAGCAGGAGCACTCGATGGTTCCTCGGGCCTTATTCTTTCCATTATCATGTGCCGGGCAATGAACCGCTCGTTCACCAATGTGCTGTTCGGGGCGTTTGGACAAGTCCAGGCTAAAGGAGCAGTCGCCGAGCAGAGGGCAGTCAAAAGTGCAACTGCGGAAGACGGGGCGCAGATACTGGAGGCTGCCAATCTTGTTGTGATCGTACCGGGTTATGGCATGGCCGTCGCACAAGCCCAACATCGGGTGCACGATCTTTACGAGCAGCTTACCAAACGGGGCATTGATGTTAGGTTTGCTATCCATCCCGTTGCAGGACGCATGCCTGGACACATGAATGTGCTTCTTGCTGAGGCGGAAATTCCGTATGAGAAGCTCGTCGAAATGGACAGTATTAATCCTGATTTTCCTCAGGTTGATGTCGCCTTAGTGATTGGAGCAAATGACGTCGTCAACCCAGCCGCTCGTCACGACAAAGCAAGTCCCATCTATGGCATGCCGATACTCGATGTGGATAGAGCAAAAACCGTTCTTGCGATCAAGCGAAGCATGAATCCCGGATTTGCGGGGATCGAAAACGAATTGTATTACAGTGACAATACACTCATGCTTTTCGGAGATGCCAAGAACGTTGTCGGCGATTTGGTAAAGCATCTTTCAGGCGAAGCTTCCATGCACTAATTGCTTCAAAATGCTCCCCTGGTGAGCGAACAGTTTGATCACTTATTTTGTACTGGCTCTCGAAGTACTGGTTCTCGAACCAGGGGCTCTAGGCTGGCAGAAAAAGAAGATGGGCGTAAAGGAATTCCTAATCGACGAATCTTCCGATAAAGGGTAACCCTATCAATTCCAAGAAGCTCAGCCGTCCTGGCTTTATTGAAATTCATTTTCTCCAGCGCCCTTATAATGTGTGATTTTTCCGTTTGTTCCAAAGAATATATGGGCGAATCCTGCTCGGATGCCGCAGTCAGTTCTTTTTCAATAGAAGTTTCAGAGGGCATTCGTATTTCCTTCGGAAAGTCTTCTGCGTATAGCATCGAGGTGTTCGAAAGAGCAACTGCCCTCTCAATAGCATTCTCGAGTTCCCGAATGTTGCCTGGCCAGGAGTAAGCCTGCAGCATAGCCAAGGCCTCTCTCGATATGGTCGTGACCTTCTTCCCTCTTTTCTGAGCGGAACGGCTCAGAAAATAATTAACAAGATCCGGAATATCGCCTTTTCTTTTTCGCAGAGAAGGCATTTCTATCACAATGACTTTCAGCCGATAGTACAGGTCCTCCCTAAATTTCCCTTCCTTCACATACGCGTCCAGGTTTTTGTTCGTAGCCGTAATGATACGTACATCGACTTTGTGAGTCTCTGTACCTCCAACAGGTTTGATCTCCCCCTCCTGGATTGCACGCAGAAGCGACACCTGCACAGCTGGGGAGATATCGCCAATTTCATCAAGAAAAAGAGTGCCCTGGTTCGCCTCCTGGAACAGTCCGCGCTTGCTGCTGACCGCCCCAGTAAATGACCCCTTAACATGGCCAAACAGTTCAGATGCTAAAAGCGTTTCCACTATGGACGAAATATTCACAATAACAAAAGGATTTTTTGCGCGGTCGCTGTTGTCGTGTATCGCTCTAGCCACCAACTCCTTGCCTGTCCCGCTCTCGCCTGTAATAAGGACGGTATCACTAGACAAAGCTGCCTTCGCAATCATTTTGTAAATCTCTGCCATCGGCGGCGATTTACCAACAATCGTACGGGGAATAGTCGAAAGCGGACCAACACTCAGATTGTCTTGTATCGACAATATTTCCAAATGTTGGATCGCTTTCTCAACCACGTCGATGAGGCGGACCTCAATCTCACTTAGCTCATAGGGTTTGCTAATGTAATCGAAAGCGCCTTCGTGAATGGTTTTGACAGCACTCTCAATGCTCGCCTGGCCGGTAATATAAATGACCAGCGATGGGCGATTATGTCGGTTAATATGATGAAGCAAAGTGGTGCTTTCTGGACCGCCCAATTCCACATCTGAGACAACAATTGGGAAGTACTTTTGATCTAACAACCTCTCAGCGTCACTCAAACTCAACGCAAGCACTGGCTCATACCCATGTTTTTTCAAGAGGCTACCCACAAACTCACAGGTTGCTTGTTCGTCGTCCACAACAAGCACTTCAATTTGTCTGCGATCCATTTCATGCCTCCGTCATCTCTTTAGACTGGGCAATGATGATGCGGCCATTTAACCCATCTGGTACGTCACTGTTCGTAAACCCGCCTATGCGCGATGTCAATCGTCGATAAAGAATACTACAAGACCTCAACCGTTAGTACATGAGGTACGGCTCACCCAATAGGGCAAATTGCATTGTTGCCATTATGGGGAATCGCAAAATAGAAAGTGGATCCCTCTTCTGGTTTGGATTCCACCCAGATGGTACCGCCGTGCCTTTCAATGATTTTCTTAGAGATTGCGAGCCCAATCCCGCTTCCTGGATAAGCTCCAACAGGATGCAGCCTATGAAAGATCCGAAACATCCGGTTTACATTTGCATTATTACTGAGGTCGATACCAATTCCATTGTCACTTACCGAGAAGACCCAATCGTTTTCTCTTCGTTTCGCAGAAATATGGACAATCGGATTAGCCGCTGATCGAAACTTTATCGCATTGTTGAGCAAGTTTTGAAACACTAGACTCAGCTGCGTGGAGTCGGCCAAGACGCTGGGTAAGGGATCGTAACTAACAGTGGCCCGACTCTCATCAATCATTACTTTAAGATTGTTGAGCACTTGCCTCAGCAACATGTTCACGTCGACCAACTCTATTTCCGGTGGTTCCCCGACAACTTGTGAATAAGCAAAAAGGTCATCGATAAGCCTTTGGGATCGCTTTGCAGCATCCGCCACAAAGTCCAAAAAAGTATCTGCATCCTTATCGAATTGTCCTCTATAGCGACTTAACAAGAGCTGGACATACGTGGCAATTGACCGCAAGGGTTCTTTAAGTTCGTGACAGGCAATCGAGGCGAAAGATTCAAGCTCCGCATTCGAGCGAGCAAGTTCCTGAGCCTGCCGCTTTAACTCCATTTCTGCCCGCTTCCGCTCGTCCTCTGCACGAACGCGATCTTTGATTTCCCTTGTGAGAGCTTGGTTAGCTTGACCATCAGCTGTTGTTTCGTAGAAAGCTGCCCATTTGAATTCAGTGGGGGGATCAATCTGCGAAAGCTTGCAACGAGTTTGGCTTTTCCGCATTAATCATCACACTCCAAAAGTAATGATAGTAACCATTTCGTTTTGATCAAGATCTTACGGCAAATCTGTCACTTTAGTAAGAAAGCTCATATTCACCTTCGTCCCGGACTCATCCTTGCCATTGCTGGCATACCCATTGCACCACTTGAGAAAGAAAGGTTTTTATAGGTGAGGCCCCAACAAAAGGAGAAAGGAGAATGGATAATGAGGCATGCTTTTGCAACAAGGGAAACCAGTGAAATTAGGGACGCAATGACAAGAGTCCGACAGGGACTTAATGGCATTGCTCATGGGATTGTGGAATTGGGAAAGGTTGAAGCGCAAGAGGCTAGGGAAAAGCTTGAGGAAGAGCTTGGTAAGGAGGTTGAGACGCTAAAGGACATGTTGAAAACCGGCACACGGGAAACGCAGAAACTCATCGGTGAAGCAAGGCGCCAGATTGAAGAGCATCCGGTGATCACTATGACGGCCGCCTTCGGCATCGGCCTTATTGCAGGAAAATTACTTCACAAGAAGAGTGCTTAGCTGTCCGGTCGGTTGTAGATACGATACGTAGGTTTACCTGACTTAAAGGTAGGGAATCGTGAAAGCCTTAGTCGAAGTAATTTTAGCAGTGTCCGATCTATTTGAGGCTGAGGTGAGACTGCTGCGCAAAAGTTTGGTTCGCAGAAGCTTAACAGCAGGTGTCGCTATCATCTTGCTCGGGTCAGTCATCGGTGCATTTGCAATCTTCATTCGCGCTATCTATCGTGAAACCGTGCTCTACCATGGTGAAATGACTGGTGCGTTGGTTGCAGCCGGGATACTGCTCGTGTTGGCAGGAGGATGCGTATGGACCTTGCAAAAACTGGCGCGCTGAGCCTTGAACAGGCAAAAGCACGATTGCGAGCAATCTCCGAGAAAAACATCCCAGTTGAAACACTGAAACTGCACCCGTATCTGTCTTTGACTGCTGCTTTTGGGTTAGGGATTGTATTTTCTGTGATGCCTGCCCAAAAACGACGAATGATCATCAATATTGCACGTTGGTTCTTAAACTGGGTCGTTTAATAACCCATGCTTCACGCTTCACCCATGCTTCCTCCACTGGCTGGTTAGTCATTGTGGCAAATAGAAACGTTTTAATGTGCTACAAAAAGCGTGATGGCTTTAAAGGATGAGCGTAGGGACGGCAAGTTACCCAGCAGAAGACTGGCACTCGAAATGCACAAAAAAGATCGAGGAGAGCGACTGCAGAAATATTAGTAACCGAACCTTTAGCGGGAATGGATGCTAATACAACAGCTCTTTTAAATCTCCCTAGGCCTTTGACAGGAGAGTTGTTGGGACTTCTGCAGTCGACGAAGGCCGATAAATTAAGATTAAACAAATTTGTTGTGTGCTGGGCAAAGGCAGAGGGAGAGTATATGAAAGGCAAACACTGGAAGAAAGAAAAGGTGGTTGCGGAGTCGAAAACAATGTATGAGTGTCCAGAATGCGGTTCTACCGCGTTGGCTACAGAGAAGGTGGAAAAGCAACCGATGTGCTGTGAAAAGCCCATGAGAAAAATTCCTCAGCAGGCTAAAGTTGCATGAATTGGGTTGTCTAAACGGGGGAGCAAAAGTATCCTTAGCAAGTTGCAATACTAACAGATGAGGAGGTATGCATGTATTCGCTGCCTGAGTTGCTATTCGCCTACGATGCATTGGAGCCCGTAATCGATAAAGAAACAATGGAAGTTCATCATAAAGGGCACCATAAGACTTACGTAGAAAAAATAAATACAATCTTGAGCAAATATTCCGACCTGCAAAAGCTTCCTATTGAGGAGTTGCTGAGCAGACTGGACGACGTTCCTGCTGTTATAAGAAATGATGTCCGGAACCAAGGAGGCGGGCATTACACTCATAGTCTGTTCTGGCGCACGTTATCTCCACGCAAAGGTCTTAGTCCCACTGGTGAATTGGCTAATCGTATCGACGCCACCTTTGGGGGTTTTTCACAATTTAAGGAACGCTTCTCAGAAATTGCAATTAAGCACTTTGGCAGTGGTTATGCTTGGCTTTCCGTTAACCCGGAGGGAGAACTCATTGCAGAATCTTTGCCCAATCAAGACACTCCGTTATTAAAAAACTGTCACCCTGTTTTTCTGCTCGATCTGTGGGAACATGCGTACTACCTGAAATACCGCAATCGCAGAGCTGAGTTTGTGAAGGCTTTCTGGGAAGTGGTGAATTGGGCAGAGGTCTCGGAGCGGTTTAACAAAGCGAAGGTAAATCATTTCCCTCGGCAATCGGGAGTAGCGTAAAAAACATTTTCAAAATTTTGTCTTAAGTCGAGCAGACAAATTGTTCCACCGCTCACCTTGAGATTTTGCTTTAATGGCAAGGGCGAGTGCTTTTTTTTCGCCAATCACGATGACTAACTTTTTCCCTCGAGTGATCGCCGTGTAGATTAAATTTCTTTTGAGCATTACATAGTGCTGCATGGCGACCGCAATGACTACGGCGGGATATTCGGAGCCCTGTGATTTATGGACTGTGACGGCATAAGCATGCACAATAATATCCAGCTCCGAGAAAGAAAATTCCACTTGTCTCCCATCGAAATCGATAACTGCCACGCCCTGTTCAAGATCCAGAGATTCGATAAAGCCAATATCGCCATTAAATACGTCCTTGTCGTAATCGTTCTCGGTCACCATAACTTTATCGCCAACAGCAAAGCTCACTCCAAATCTCTCAACCTTTACGATGGGATTCGGGTTCAGGGCTTTTTGCAGCTCACTATTCAAAGAACGTGCACCCAGCCCACCCCGGTTCATTGGAGCTAGCACCTGGATATCTCGTACAGGATTCAGAGCAAATCGCTTAGGGATTCGCGTGCTCACAAGTTCGATTATCTTTCTTAGGGATTGCTCTGCTTGGTCTGATTCGATGAAGTAAAAATCAGAAGGCTTTTCCTTATCGTTTTCAAGTTCAGGCAACAGCCCCTGGTTTACCCGATGAGCATTTTGGATAATTTTGCTTTTGGCCGCTTGCCGAAACACCTCAGTCAATCGAATGGTGGGAATCACACCGGAATCAATCAATGCACCCAGCACCTTTCCGGGTCCTACGGACGGAAGTTGGTCGACATCGCCGATTAATAAAACGGCTGCTTCAGCCGGCAACGCCTTTAAGAGACTGGCCATCAGCAGAACATCCACCATAGAGCATTCGTCGACCAAAAGCAGGTCAATGGAAAGTGGGTTATCAGGACCGTGAAGAAACCCTCCCTTTGCCCTATCGATACCCAAGAGCCTGTGAATCGTCTTGGCTTCAACGCCGGTGCATTCAAATAAGCGCTTCGCAGCCCGCCCCGTTGGCGAGCAAAGGGCCATGCGGATATTTTTAGCTGCAAGGATGCTGACGATTGCCCGGGTTAGCGTGGTCTTACCGGTCCCGGGCCCACCGGTAATGATAAATACTTTGGAAGAGAGGGCCTGCATGACAGCTTCTTTTTGAAGACTGGCTAACTCGATGGAAAGTTGCTTTTCCACCCACTCCACGGCCTTTTCTTTTTTTATTTCACCCCATGGCAACGGCCCAACACGTAACGTGCCAAAAAGCTCAGCCACTTCACGTTCAGCGTGCCACATGCCGGCCGTGTAAGCGCACTCTGTCCCTGCTATCAACTCTTTTCGAATCTGCTGTTCTTGGATTTCCAGTTGCAGACCCTCTAACAAAATCGAGCGGTCAATCTCCAGCAACTTTTCCGATTCTTCGATCAATTTTTCCACCGGATAAGCACAGTGTCCGTCAGACATGCGCTCAAGAAGAATATGATGCAAACCAGCCCTTGCGCGCACCATTGAACTTTTTGATATCCCCAGATTTCCAGCAATCTGGTCCGCACTCTTGAAGCCTATGCCACGAATGTCGCGAGCCAGCCGATAAGGGTTTTCTTTCACGGTTGCCACTGCATTATGCCCGTACGCTTTATAAATACGAACTGCTCGCAACGTAGAAACACCATGGGATTGCAAAAAAACCATAATATCGCGGACAACCTTCTGTTCCTGCCAGGCCGATATGATTTTCTCCCTGCGGACGCGCCCTATCCCCGGCACTGTCTCGAGCCTTTCGGGCGCCTGGTCGATCACGTCAAACACATCATAGCCGAACGCTTCCACTAGACTCTTCGCGAAATGCGGCCCAATTCCCCTAATCATTCCTGAGCCCAGATATTTCTCTATGCCCTCTAAAGTGGAAGGGTGCACAGCTTTTAAGAAGTGGGCTTTAAATTGCAGGCCATATTCGGCATGGCGTGTCCATGTTCCCATTGCTTCGACATATTCGCCGGCTGAGACTGAGGGAACATGACCCAGCAATGTGACCAACTCCCGCTGGGCTTTCGCTTTAATCCGTAAAATACAAAAACCATTCTCCGGATTGTGAAAAGTCACTCGCTCAACTGATCCGACTATCCTCTCCTGTTTCAGCTCCGAGCCATGCTCTTGTAGTGGCGCCTCACCCATAAGGAAGAGTTATATCATCTGTCCGCTTTGTTTACTAAACAGGTTTTTGGAGTAGAGCACATGCGAAGCGGGCAAAAAGCGTTAGTAAGTGGCATGACTAATGCACTACACCGGAAATGAAAGGAAGCAAGAATGAAAGCAGTTGCTGACCAATTTGAACACCAAAAGCTATGCAGTCTCCTGCACAGCGAAACTTGTGCAGAGCAAGCGTATGCCAGTGTCGTATCTCGAGAAAACGGCACCGAAGGCTCCCCTTTGATGAGCAAAATTTTGGCGGATCACAAGCTTGCTCTTGCCAAGTTATCAGAGCTGCTGCCAGAAGGGGTTCAGCTGACGGAGCGATCGGATGATGATGACTGCAGTTACCTGGCAGTGGTCGTTGAGATTTCTGGTAACCCTACAACCGATCCCATGGCCTTGAAGGCTCTCAAAGAGTTAGAAGAGCGTTGTCAGCTAGACTATGAGCTAGTGCTTGCAAGCGACGATTTTAGGGCAGAGATGAAAAGAGTCATTCGTTTTGAGCTCCTTCCACTCATTAAGACACATTTGGACGACTTGGCTTACATGCTCGCGCTTTCATAAATGCAGTGACCTTGAACCGCCTCAGCCATGGGCCTCTGCTTTGAAACGGGTTTCAACCGATTGTTTAACAAGCTTTGGTTTTTCTGGGGCAGTGACCGGTAATAGATCGCTAAGTTCCCTGCCCAGAAGCTCAAACACATCTCCAAACGAAAGAAGACCGATACATTTGCCCGCTTTGTCTACAACCGGAACTCTTCGGACTTCACTGCGTTTCATTGTGTGAATAATGTCATAGATCCCCTCATCGTCGCTTACGGTTTCAACCTCTGTTGTCATGACCTCACTAACATTTTGATTGGCATCCATCCCTCGCGCTACACAGCGAATGGCAATATCCCTGTCCGTAACGATACCAACGGGCCCTCCATCCCTTTCACCAACGATTACAACAGCGCCAACGTTTTCTTTCTCCATCAGGCCAGCTGCCATCTGTATCGAACTTGAGGGCGAACATGATATGAGTTTTTTTGTAAGTAGGTTTTGCAGTGACATTTTATTTCTCCTTTGTCGTTGCGAGGAGCACAGTTTCAACCATTGTGGCCGTTACTCGTTGCTCTCTAGCAATTTTGTCGCGATACGCGACAAAACCCGTGCAAGCGTCATGCCCAGCTTGCTATCATCACTAAGCAGCCCGTCGATCCGGTGGGATGAATTCCGTTCTGCTCAACCACCTCGTCGTACTTCGCATGCCGGACCACACGCCCCATCCTGCAACGAGCAGTGACAGCAGCATGCCACCGAAGGTTGCCCAGCCGCCTAGGACCGTAGATGGAGTGAGATCCCTCAAATTGTTCCGCAATTGCTCGGTTTGCTCCGGCGATAAATTCAGGT
Source organism: Deltaproteobacteria bacterium (assembly GCA_016207775.1). Classification (GTDB taxonomy): domain Bacteria; phylum Bdellovibrionota; class FAC87; order UBA2466; family UBA2466; genus JACQOU01. Next base: position 12,552 of record JACQOU010000389.1, on the reverse strand, counting down.
TAAGTGAGATCTCGTCAATAGAGAGAGCTACACGTGAGTCGTTAGCTACGCCAAACAACGTAGTCATGCCTAAGGAGGAGGCGCCCGCCCAATCAAGAGCCATCAAAAACGTTGAAAGCATAGCCCAGATCAGCACTCCATAAATAACAGAATCGGTACGACCATGAAAATCCAGATACTTTCCCGCCGCAAAACCTCCCAGATACATCGCAATCAAACTAACCGAGACGATCCAAATTGCTCCAGCAGTACCCAAAGTTTTCATGTCGGTATCGAAGGTCAGACCCAGTGCTCCACCCAACGCGGTCCCAAGCCACCACGTGGCCATTGCCGTTAGCACACCCGTAAAGACTACACTCCAATAAATTCTCCTCAAGGATCCAGCTGTAGTATAAACCTGTTCAGGCATTGTCTCTCCTCCTCTCAAAATACTTTGTCTCTGAATTGCAACCTTTATGCCGGACCATTTCATGAGCCATGAGCCTTCAGGCTTTTTATCTAACGACTTCTGTTGCACGTGGTTGTTGTCTTTAGCTACAGCTTCTTCCGTCGTTGTTTATTAGGCCACTTTATCTCCAGGTTCCTCCCAATCTGATGTGTCAGGCGCAAGGGCTGCAGTAGCTGGACCGTTGATCACTTGCCCCTCGACGCTAAATCGGGAGCCGTGGCACGGGCAGTCCCACGTCTTTTCAGCGTTATTCCAGTTAACGTAACAGCCGAGATGAGTACAGACCGGCGACAGGGCGATTTCTTCTCCAGATGGCTTTCGGTAAAGCGCTATCTTCTTGCCATTTCTATAAACCACTTTGCCCTCATCTACATTCACTTCATTGGCCGTCGGCCTGGATTCCAAGCGTTGTTTAACGACGTTGATCGGGTAATCAACATTCTCACTAATGAAATTCACTGAACCGGCCACAGTGCTTTTCCGAGTGGCTCGAAAGAGCTCCTGCCAGCTATTTTGAATTCCAAGTATTTCCTCGGCGATTAACATTCCGCCGAGTGTACCAAAGGTGATCCCAGTGCCCGAGAAACCGGTAGCAATGTAGACTTGTTGGGAAAAGGCGTTCTTGCCAATAAAAGGAAGCCCGTCGATAGGCTCAATCATTTGCCCTGACCATTGAAACTGAGGTTGTCGTATACCAAAGCGAGACCAGAGGTACTCTCGAAGTCTGAAATAGCAACTGGCCGTATCTTCTATTTGACCGGTCTTATGATCTTCACCGCCGACTATTAAATACATCGTCCCATTCTTCTTTTGCATTCGAGTAAAGTGATAGGGTTGAGCCGTATCCCAAAAAAGGCTTGGAGGATCACCGAGCCCCTCAATCGGTGCTGCAACGACATAACTGCGATAGGGCGCTATTTTCGTATGTATCCACAATCGATTAATTACAGGCACATGAGTGCAAATCGCTACAGCGTCTGCTATGACTTCGCCCATGCCCGTTTGAACGATGCACGGTTGCCGATCCTGAACGTTTTTCACTGCAGTATCCGTGAAAATGTGTCCCTCATGACGGATGACTTCCTCTGCGAGCGCAGAACAATAGGCGAGTGGGTCAAATTGCGCCTGATCAGCAATCTCGATTGCGGTCTTAATCGGAAAGGGAAGAGGTATCTCACTCTTTAGGTGTGCCTCAATGCCAACCGATTCCATGGCAGCAAGTTCATCCTCCAATTCGCCGACATCCTCTTCCAGCTCAGTGTAAAGGTACCCTGACAAAGATTGATGAGCACATTGAATATTAAGCTCCTTCACGAACTGAGCAATCAAATCCATGGCCGCTCTGCTGGAAGCCCGTACCTGGCGGGTATTCTCCATACCGAATTTACTGATCAAATCTGCGTAGCGCATATCAAGCACTTCTGTAATGTGGGCAGTTGTGCATCCTGTTTCGCCCCCAGCAATAGAACCTTTATCCAAGAGCACGACTTTTCTTCCAGCACGTGCCAGTTGAACAGCGGTCGTTAGTCCAGCAATTCCTGCTCCAACCACACAAACTTCGGTAATGCATTTGCGCTCAAGACGGGGAAATCCGTAACTCTCACGCCCATCCGCCCAAAGTGGCTTATTCATAAGTTTACCTCCCGCCTTTCTTCTTATCCGCCTCGCTCGCTTTTTGCCCGTTTCGCATCCGCTATATCCAATGTCCGGTGAGGATTGCCTAATGCAACAAAGTAACTTCTCGCACGGACCGTTCCTTGCCTGTAAATGCAATCAAAATGCCAAGATCTGCGGTGGCACCAACGTTGCAATAGCATTAAAAATCAAATGCTAAAGGTTCACAAAACAACAGGGTCGCTACGCCAGCAAACACCAGAGGTTGGTAGCACTAATGGCACAAGGTAGCACCAATGGCACAAGGAGGATTACGAATGGCTAAACGAGGATCTGCAGCATACGATGAACCCCGTTTACGGCGCGGCCGCGGCCGGATGACTGTAGAAGAAGCCGGTCGCAAAGGGGGGGAGGCTGTCGCGCGCGAACGAGGACCCGAATTCTACGAGGAAATTGGCCGCAAAGGGGGTGAAACCGTCGCGCGGGAAAGAGGCCGTGAATTCTATGAGAAGATCGGACGCAAAGGCGGGGAAACCGTCGCGCGGGAAAGAGGAAGGGAGTTCTATCAGGACATCGGGCGCAAAGGCGGGGAAACCGTCGCTCGCGAACGAGGACCTGAATTCTACGAGGAGATCGGGCGTCAGGGTGGACGCTCTCGGTGGAGCGAGGAGGAGCTGCCTCGCCACAGTCGTTCAAGAAGTCGCATCGAGGACGAGGAAGAGGGAGAAGAGGGAAGCTACCGGAAACGAGAGCTTCGTTGGCCGGAAGAAGAAGATGAAGAAAGAAGAGGGAGGCACCACGGACGGACCCATCACTAGTCCCAATACCGACTCAAATTGACAAGATTTCTCGCCTGGACTAAGTCAACTGCAACAGCATATCCTGCTGAACAATTGGAGAGGACTCATGAAGTTAAATCGAGTTGGCCACTTTTTACTAATTTCCTTTATCCTATGTAGTTTTTCGTTATCCATCTATTCGGACGAGGGGATGTGGGTATATAACAACCTCCCCAAAAAGATCCTAAAAGAAAAATACCAATTCGATGTCACTGACGCTTGGTCCGATCATCTAATGAAATCCTCTGTTCGATTTAACAGTGGTGGTTCCGGCTCTTTCATTTCGAGCACTGGGCTTGTACTCACCAATCATCATGTCGGCTCTGGTATGCTACAGAAGATTTCAACTCCAGAGCACGACTACTACAAAGATGGATTTTATGCCCGCACTCAGGCGGATGAACGACCTGCTATGGATTTGGAGCTCAACCAATTAGTGTCGATCGAGGACGTAACAGAGCGAGTAAATACGGCTGTAAAACCAGGCATGACCGCTGAGCAGGCCAACACAGCCCGCAAGAAAGCCATGGGCCAAATCGAAACAGAATCTTTTGAAAAAACAGGCCTCCGCAGCGATGTCATCACCCTCTACAATGGAGGCCAGTATCAGCTTTATCGCTTCAAACGCTACACAGATGTTCGCTTAGTATTTGCCCCCGAATTTGGAATTGCCTTTTTTGGCGGGGATCCAGACAATTTTGAGTACCCCCGATATGACCTAGACATGTGTATTTTTCGAGTTTACGAAGATGGAAAGCCAGCAAAGATTGAACACTATCTGAAATGGTCAGAAAAAGGAGCCATTGACGGAGAGCTGATTTTTGTATCGGGCCATCCGGGAAGCACCAGCCGCATGCTCACCGTTGCAGCATTCGAATTCTTAAGGGATCTGAGGATTCCGTATCATCTTTCTTACTTGCTCAGACAAGAGGTGTTGCTGCAGCAGTACAGCAGCCTGGGTGAGGAACAGGCCCGCCGGGCAAAAAATCTTCTGTTTTCTATTCAAAACAGCCGTAAAGTTTACGATGGCAGAATGAAAGGCCTCCAAGAACCTTCGCTCATGCAGGCAAAACAAAAAACGGAATACCAGCTAAGGGCAATGGTTGAAAAGGACCCCAATTTGAAGGAGTTGGCGGGAGCTTGGCAAAAAATTGCCGAGGCACAAGTGACTGCACGGAAAAACTATATAAAAAGAACGCTGCTCGAGGCGGGACAAGGGTTTAACTCTGTGCTTTTCAGTATCGCAAGGACACTCGTTCGAATGGCCGACGAGGATCTGAAGCCAAATGACGAACGGTTGCCTGAATATCGAGCGCCGGCAAGGCCCTCCCTGGAATTGCAGCTTTATTCTGATGCTCCCATTTACGAGGACTTTGAGGAGGTAAAGTTATCGGATTCGCTTTCACGCCTGGTATCCATCTTTGGAGAAAACCATTCTTTAGTGAGGGCTGTGCTTCAGGGACAATCTCCACAGGCACGTGCAGCAGCTCTTATAAAAGGCAGCACGCTAAAAAATCCTGACGTTCGGAGGCTTCTTGCCAGTGGAGGCAAAAAGGCTATCGATAGCAGCTACGATCCTTTGATTATGCTCGCTAAATTGGTTGATCCGGCCGCGCGCAAAATTCGAAAAACATATGAGGAAAAAGTAACTGAGGTGGAACGCCAATCTTATGCGCAGATTGCAAAAGCTCTTTTTGCCATCCACGGCACTAACCAATATCCCGATGCAACGTTTACTTTGCGATTATCTTTCGGCCAAGTGAAAGGTTACACAGAGGACGGCAAGCATGTCCCTTCTATGACAACGATTGGAGGAGCTTTCGAGCACGAATTGAAGCATTCTGCGAAGGAGCCATGGAAGTTGCCGGAGAGCTGGCATCTGAAGAAGAAAGACCTTGATCTTTCTACGCCATTTGACTTTGTTTCTACCGCCGACATCATTGGGGGCAACTCAGGCAGTCCCGTGGTCAACAGAGATGGTGAGTTGGTTGGGCTTATTTTTGACGGGAACATTCAATCGCTTATCTCCGATTACTTTTATACGGATGAACAAAATCGAGCTATCTCCGTCCACTCCAGCACAATGCGCGAGGCGATGCAAAAAATTTACGGTGCCGAAGCACTCGTGACTGAAATAGGCAAGTAACACGTATCTACGATCAGATGGACTTATGCATTATGAAAACCTAATACTGAAATTTTCAAATGCCATTTTGAAGGCAACTTGGAAAGTTGCCTTTCGACCCGAATATGCGCCGCACACGCTGCGAAGAAATTTTGAATGGGTCTCAGGGATCTCCTCTCAAGCCTTACTCAAGAAGTACCCTCATGCACAATTTATCGAGAGTCGTATCAACGGAGTTCGCACCGAGTGCATTCAAACAACTGAATCACCCCAAAAGACCATTCTCTATCTTCATGGTGGCGGATACATTATGGGGTCCATTCATGCGTATCGTCGGAATATGCTGCGGATTGCGTATCGGTGCCAAGCACGCGTGATGATCCCGGAATACCGTCTTGCGCCCGAATATCCTTTTCCAGCAGCTCTTGAAGATGCCAAACAAGTTTACTCGGAACTGAGTGGCCGTTACGACCCCGGACAAATAGTTTTTATGGGAGATTCTGCTGGAGGCGGACTTGTTTTGGCCGTCCTTATGGCACTTCGTGATGAGGGGAAAAAACTCCCAGCAGGCGCCCTCTGTGCTTCGCCTTGGACTGATCTGCTCGGCACCGGAGCATCCATGGAAACTAATGCCGGAAAAGACGTGTGCCTTTCGAAACACCATCTTAAAAAGTGGGCACCCTACTATCCAGGTTCGAAGGATCCCAAGCTCCCTTATATTTCTCCAGTAAATGGCGATTTCAGGGCTCTTCCGCCCCTAATGATTCTCGTCGGAGATCAGGAAATGTTATTGGATGATTCTGTCCGGGTTGCAAAAAAGGCTGCTGAATCAGGTGTCAGGGTGACTCTAAGAATCGAGCCAGGAATGCAGCATGTATGGTTTTTAAGTCTCCCATGGCTGCGCCAAAGCAAAGAGGCAATGAACCACATTGCCCAATTTGTTCAAAATATCTCGTAACTGGTCAGGTATTTCTTAGAGAGGAAACTGGACGCCCAATAGCCAATGGAAGGTGTTGGACTTGGAATCCGAACCTTCGACGGTATTCGTCAGGCCAAGCACATAGCGTGCGGCAAAAGACAGTGAAACGGATTTCCCCAATCCAATTTCCAATCCACCCCCAGCGCCCAAACCAAACAGAATGCTGCGTGCATTATTACCGCCGCTGAGCAAAAAACTCAGCTGCGGACCTGCGGTGATGTAAGGATCGATAAAACTATTCAACCGGGCTTTTAATCCCCAATAAGATTCGAGATAGGTCATTGAACTGGTGCTTCCGTTGGCACTGAAAGTTCCATAATCCGTCGGGATAGAAACGTTTGCGCTGATACTTCCTTTTGGGGAATAGTACAGTTCTGGCTGGAAAAATAAGTTATTTTCCAAAAGACGGACTTCTCCACTTAATCCTCCCAAAAACGCGGCACTCGCACTGGAGCTCGTTGTGATCCCGCTAATGCTGTTCGTAGTGCCACTTGTGTTCGACGAGCTTGCGCCAGCAGCCCACCCCATGTGAATACCCAATCGAAAGTCTGGGTAATTTGCAGTCGAGTGTCCTTCATGCAGGGATTCATCCAGACGTACCACCTCGTCGCCTGGATTGATTCGCGCTTTCACGGAATCAACAGATGCTAAAACCCTACTGGAAGCAATTCTGACAACATGCCCTTCGGCAATCTTTCGTTTGCCACGCATCACATAAAACCTATCTTGTGCTCGCCAGCCAGAATCCTCTCCTTTGGAAATTGCAATGCTTCGATTGCTTTTTGACACCTGCACGACAAAATCATCCTCTTGAAATGTGAAAGAAGTGGAGCACAAAATAAGAGCAGTAATGAAGGCAACTTTTTGCATTCGGCCTCCTTTAAGGAATATGTAAGGCATTACTGCAAACAGCCTGCCACCAGGTACTGTGCGTGTATACACAACACACTTTCGCCCAAGTTTTTACCAATCGAACCAAAATGCCCAATATGAGCCGTCGATACTGCCACTTAACCTGTCCAACGTTCGTACACCCGCCCATTGGAATCCCAAAACGCCATATTAATTTTTAAACTCAGCGGTTTATTGCCATATTTTCAGCTCGTACTGATGGAAATTGGGAGTACGTAGATATCTTTCTTAGGTGTTGAGTGTACATGGCAATCCAATTGCATTAACGGCAAACGTTTGCTAACACTGCTTGCTGTAAAGGGGAATAGACGTGAAACTCGTTTTTCTGTCCTTTTTTATAGTGGTTGCTTTAGCCACTTCAAGGGGGTACGGCAAGCAGCCAGACGAATGTGCCAATGCCGTGGCTGATGTCACCCCTTCCAAGACCGTTGTAGCGGTGGCCACCGCTACACTCACAGTCGGTCGAACCAATACATACAAGACCAATCTCGCTCTAGTGGAACCTTTGCGAATTCAGCTGCGCAAAATACTTTCGCATCATTTGGAAACGCTTCAACCCATCACCCTTCCCAACGGTGAGAGTGCGGGCAGTTTCCTAAATGGCATTCTTCTCGCCTTCCAAGAGGCTTTTACCAATGCGGTAAAATACGGTAATTCCCTGGACCCCTCCAAAAACATCGAAGTGAAATGTATCCTCAAGGGTAGACGGATTCAGTTGGAAGTCGCCGATGAGTCAGGCGATTTTTTTAACCCAGAAAATGATTCCGACCCTAGAAATAGTCATCGTTTCAAAACCACCGAAGAAAACCATGATGAAGAGGCTGAAAAGCGGATCTCTGGTATACGCGCTCAAAAGCACGTCGATCCTATAAGAAATGAGGATGATATCGGTTCAGGAGGCCGAGGCGTTTTACTTATTAACCTCCTAAGTCACCGAGCCAAGTTTGTCCCCCGTGAAGATCCGAAAGGTAAAGTTATCGGTACTCGCGTCGTGATGCATTGGAATGTTCCGTAAACGCCGTTCGACCACCTACCGCAGCCTAATTCTTATCGCTAAAGTGCCGTCGCACACGCTGATTCCAAGTTTCGTGCAGGTCAAGGCCTCTTCAAGTCATAAACGTTGCTGTAAGGCTGTACCGTGATAAACCGAAATCCAGGCATCATAAGAGCATTGCAATTAGAACTGACAGCCGAAGAGGGCGTGATCGGAGAAATTGCGTATCCATAGCCATAAAAATCACCTTGGCGGTAGTAAGAACTTATGTTTCCGGCAGAGTAACGATACCCAGGTTCTGAGGTATCCACGCGGTAGACAATCACAGGTCTTTGAGTTCCAGGAAGAACGGCCCTTCGAAATAAGTTATACACTTGCAGCGCGGCCCTTGGCTGTCCCTGTTCGTTCATTCCAGCTGCTCGGACATTAGAGTAAAAGCCCCAGTGGGCAAGTGCTTGATTGCCCGCATCGATCTGAGCCGACGGAATGAAGCGGTTGCAATCCGAGATGTGCTTAACTGCATCCGCATCTGAGAGATAAGGATTTTGCTTGATGGCGATTAAGATTCCGCCGGGTGAACTCGCCGTTTTTGGCATACGGTAAAACACATGCCCTTCCTGCTTCGGAGGATCAATCTGTGTTGGGCTGCCTGAATATACCGAATAAGTATGTAGCACGCCGTAATCAGGGATTTCAGATTCGTTGAGTACAGTACCACTTTCAAAAAGATTTAAAAAATCCTGCCAAGTGGCCGGCTCAGAAGCAAATGCGAAATTCCTAGACCCGAGAAAACTGATAGCCGCGATCAATAAAGAGAAACAGAAAAATTTCATGATTCATACCTCTGCGAACCTTTATCCAAGACCCGGACCAAAATCCATATACACCGCGTCATTATCAGGGCAAATATAAAACCACGCGAACGCAAGCATAGTCTCCGTTAGGTCCCGTCATGTGCATCCCAGTACTGTTCCTCATCATGAATAAGATACGTCCCTATACCCTCGTTTCCCTTGCTTCTGAAGCCAATGAAGTCTGTTTATTTCACTCGCTCCTTGTTGCACCACCATAGAGATACTCGAGATCTTGAGGGCTCAGCATTTTGGACAGGTGAAGCGATTGCACTGTTCGCCGGACTTGTTCAACCGTGATCGCACCCACTGCAAGTAAATCCGTCCTTGGATGTGCAAGCGCGTAAGCATTAACCATCTGGTCAACCGTATAATCAGTACCGTGTCGTTTGTTAAATAAATCGGTAAATTTCACCACTCGATGCCAACGGGCTTCATTTTCCGCCGTAAAAATCGAAGGAAAGACATTCTGCCAATACGGATCGCCCTTTTCATATTTCTCTTTTGCGGCTTTTTTTGCATTTTCCCAAGTCGGGTGTGGCTTATCTAAAATACTGAAACCGCCCAACGGCGAATACGGCATGATTTTAATTCCTTTTTGAAAATTCGGATCCATCATCTCCTTATGAGTTACTTGAACACCTAACGCGTGAATCGTGCGTTCGCTCATTTCAAACAAAGAAAAGTAGGGGCTATTGATGATAGGTTTGGGCAAGTCTTTATTATCTTCAGCCAGTTTAATGGATTCATTGATCCGTTCGGTCTGCCAATTAGACCAACCGAGCATCCAAAACTTGCTTGCCACTTCATGAGTCCCTACTGCCTGCATGATCGTTCTCACTGCTGTTTGCGGTCTTACAACGGCATTGAACCTCACGGCATCGCCGTCATCCCGGTGCATGAGGTAAATAGTAATGTCACCATTAAGATTTCGTACGGAGTGGCCAAGCTCCTCTGCAACTCTTTCAGTAATCTGTGACTGGCTACCGAAAAGACGGCTGGCGTAGGTGCCCGGAGGAACTTCTTTTAAGGGAAGTGTTCCATCTTCAAGAACCGTCGCCCCGGCATCCAAAATCGCTTGTCTTTGAAGCTCTCTCGTTAATTCTGCGGAGTGAGTACCCCGTTCCAAACGCTTTGCCCAAAATAGGTCGAATGGAAATCCTCCTTTAGACAAAACATACAATTTTCTATCGGGGTTAAGACTTGGTTCTTTATAGAAGTCGTTATCCATTATTTGCGTTGCCCTGGATTTCTTCCACTTTCCAAGTCTGTGCTCGACACCTCCAACATAAATGGGGGACGTATCAAAAAAATTGATTCCCTGCTTCGCGGCCTCGTCCAACACTCTGAAAGCCTCTTCATTAGTCGGTTCTGGCTGGCCCTCTTTTGTCCAATCACTCTGTACGAGGTGATCCGTACCCATTACCAATCGCGATAACTTCTTACACTCATTCTCTCGGTTACAAATATCCACGTAAGCCATTCCAAGACCAAACCTGGATGAAAATAACGTGAAGGCGACTGCAAGGAAGGCAATTGCCCTGAATGGTTGGAAAACAAAATAGCTTCGTCTCATGATCAAACTCCTAATGGCCCTTTGTATGGCTGGCCCTCATGGGGTGTCAACCGAGGATGATAGGAAATTGACCTGTACCAAATGCCTGCCTGGTTGACACAGTAACCGTATTGACGGTACAGGACTTGGTCGTAAGGTGAGAAATGAGCATTTGGTGGCAAACACAAGTGAGATGAGCACCTTGACCTACTGACAATTCCATCAGGAAAATGTCTCACAAGAAGGAACCACGTTTTTATAGCAGGACACCCTGCTGTATGGGAAATGGAGGGGATATGTTTAGGCAGGGTTGGTATTTCGGCTTCGTGGGCCTAGTCTCTTTATCAATTTCAGGTTTCAACGCCGAGGCCGGAACAAAACAAGCGGTGGTTCAAAGGGTTACTGGAACTGACGGAGAAATCAGGCCGGCATTGATCGTAATCGAAAAAGAAAACGGTATTCCTAGCAGCAGAATTCGCGGTTTTTATCCCTCCGAACTGATTGACTTCGTAAAAGCGAATCCTGATTTAAAAGGCTTGGTGTCTAAAGTCGTTGAGGTCCCGGAGAGCCAACTTATCGATACATTGAATGCGTTTCCTGCCAATGAAACTGTCTATCTGTATCTTGCTAACGTAGGAAAGCTCGCTAGTTTGGCCGGGCAGATTAATGCGCGCGACCCAGGCTTTAGCGGCCGCGGAGCCAATACTACTCCTTCTCCATTTCGTTCTCTTATGCAGCCCCCTCCGAAAAGGTCGGGCTCAGGCAATGGTGAGATAGATAAGTTGATTGCCCTGATGAAACCAGAGGATCAAGGTCACATAGACAAGACTCGCCTAGCAAAGCTATTGAAACGTCGAGCAACGGACGCACCAAAAGGGGAGGAGGGGCAAGTTTTGTACAACGCCTTAGCGCTGCTCCTTTCTGATGATCGCTGTGACTTTGAAACAGTGAAGACCACACAAAGAGCCCTCTTGGATGGCATCGATTTTTACCATAAGCCGATTGACATTGACTACAGTACCGATTTCAGAACAGGCATAGGGGATATGACTATAGAACGCAAACGCAGCGCCAACGGACAACAACCAGAGCCCATTACTCTCACATGGGGTGGCTACCACCCATGGAAAGCCTGGGGTGTCCAAGATTGGCTTGGCCAGTTTTACATCCAGCTCAAAAGCAAAGGACTTTGCAGCTTCGAGCACACCCAGACGCAAGAACCAGACGGTCGCATGAGTACTCCAGTTCGGCAACAAACTCACTCGGGTAGCCCTTAGGCATTCAGTAGCACAGGATTGTACTATGACAATCATTGATGAAAGCTGGTTTCATCGTACGGTGGGCATATTAAAGGGAGTTGATTTGAAGAAAACCGCCAGTCATTTTCCACGACCCTTGCAACCGGGCCGCCGGACTTGGTGCAAACTCCCTTCAGAAGTAAATCTCCTTTTTTGACTGTGCCTTTGATCTGGGCAATTCCCGTCGTGCGATTTTTTTTGAGTCGCGCTCCCTATAGAACCTGGACTTTTTCACCCCGGCGGCATATTCATTCTGGCGTGACGAAGACGTTTTAGCCTTGTAATAAGCATTTAAAATTACAGAGGTTTTCTGTTTCCGTACCACTGGGCGGTTATGCTATCATGAATTTAATGAAAGATTCGCAAAAGGACAGATCAGAAGAAATGAAGGGTTCTCGACGGGAGGTCTCGCTTCATGAGCGCGCACTGAAATCCCGCTCAACACCGAGGTATCCATCGAAGGAAGATGCTCTGTTGGGCATGCGGAACGAGCTGGCGGCATTGGCAAAAAAGTGTGGCCTATCTGTCGAACAGCTTTTGGTTGAAGCCGAACACTCTCACGTCTTTAGGGAAGAGTTTGTCGAAGCTCTCGTACTCGCGCGACGAATTGCTCATTTTGAAACATGAGACACGGTTGGCGGCCTCTCAATAAGTATCTTGCTGTTCATGATCGTATTATCCGTTTCAATCAAAAGTACATGGATGTTCCTCGTGGTTACAAGGAAACATGGCTCACGCCAAATTATCTGCACTTGAGTTGTAAAAATCTCGTTTTGACGACCTTCAACGGAAATAAAGTGCGGGTCGATATAAGGATCGATGTTGAAGTGGATGATTCAGTTCCCAACCGACCTAAGGCGCGCACTTTCGGCTACACGTTCAGCGCAAATCAACCAGGAGAATCGTCGTTTCTAATACGTTATGATAGTCCACACAC
>JACQOU010000388.1 GCA_016207775.1 Deltaproteobacteria bacterium | reverse complement strand
TACTTATACTACGGCTTTTTTTCGTCGATATTTTCGATTTAATAGCCCTGTAAGGGGCCCCGTATATCGAAGGGCAACACAAGCCATTCACAGCCAAACTGTCGTTTGCTGATGGACAGCGCAAGTGGCTATGAGAAGCCATCAGTATGTTCTTGAAAAAATACGAGGTGGCTACCTATTCTGGGTATGGGTCTTGTCAACTGAAAAATACAGGACGCTCCCCAAAACTATCGTCGCAATAAGCATGTACGGCGCAAGCAGCAACGAATGCTCATCGTGAAGTCAGTGCCTAACGCATAGCCTCTCCGAGGCGCAGCGATAGCTAAAGAAAATCAGTTTTTTTACCGATAACGCGACTGGCGACAAATCTTATGCTTAAGCTGTGGGGCAATTATGAGTACAGACAGTGCAGAGCTTCAAAATGTGGTTAGTCTGGATAATGTGAGCCAGGGATCCTCTGTTCTAACGGCAAAGGACTCTATCCGTGCAAAAAGGAGAGAATACCAAAAGCACCGTGAAAAAAGACTCAGCTTACCAGCGGAAGTAAGGTCGATTGTTTCCTTTAGTACGTCACGTAGCGAGCTGGTATCAGGCCAGGTTGTCAATCTATCTCGATTCGGAGCGCGAGTTCAGATCATGACTGGAGACAGCTGCATTGAGGTGGGTGAAACAATAAATGACGTGCGAATTAGCATAGAAGGCGTAGAAGTTTTTTGTGGTTCTGCCGTTGTTGTCAGTCACTTAAACGGCGTTTCGTCTAATGAAGAATTTGGACTTTCCCTAAATGACGACGGGCTCGATCTTGAAAAAGTAAACGCCATATTGGATTTGCAGCCTTCAGATTCAGAAGCGCCCAGCATATCAACTGTTAAGAGCATTCTAGCCCTCTGCTCCCAGGTTAAACCTGAATTCAAAGTACTGGTCTCAGATTTGAATACATTTTTTCAAGATTTGCGAAGAAAGCTATCCGAAGAAGAGGCAAAGATTATGTCGCTGGCTCATTCGGAGTCCTACAGGAAAAAACTTGAAGATCATACGATCACACTGGGTCTGTCTTTATTTCGTGAAGATATTCATCGATTTTTCGATCAGTTTGCGAAGCTAGTAGACACTTTTTCCAATGACGAAACCATAATCCACAAGCGCTATTTTCGTGCTAATTTCCATCCAGCTATGCTGGGCGCTCCTTTTGTAAATCGGAGCTGGTCGAAACCATTGGGGCATGCAGGTGATTATGGATTAATGGTCATGCTCTACGAATACGATGATATTGGCCAATCTCTTTTTGAAAAGTTTTTCCACCGTTTTTGCTGTAATGAGCCGGCTGCTGTTGCAAATAAGAATCGAGTTGATCTGCTTTCGGCACTCATTGCGGAAGAGTATCAAGTTCAAATCGAGAAAAGAAAATCGGCGGAGTTTAAAATTTCATCTGTGGCGTGCGGTCCAGCGAAAGAGATAGAGCTTTATTTGAATCAAGCAACGATAAACAAGGAATTACCCGTTGCAGCAGTCTGCATTGATCAGGAAGGAGAGGCCCTCGATTACGCGATCAACAGATTACGGGCTGTCGCTGCAAGGAAAAGGAACGTAACTGTGACCTTTCTAAAAGAAGATGCTGTTATGGGCCTTATCCGCAAAAAGGCTTTTACGGAGGAGGTGGCGGGAAGCAGTGTGATCACATGCGCTGGTTTATATGATTATGTCAGTGATCGATTGGCATCAAAACTGATCGAGTCGTTTTACAGTTTACTGGCACCCGGTGGGCTTTTGTTAATCGGAAACGTTTCCGATCAAAATCCCGATCGGTTCTCAATGGATTATTTCATGGAATGGAACCTCATATTAAGAAGCCCGAATGACCTGCTTGCGCTCGTGCCTAAAGAGATATCAGAAAACAAGAAAAATGAAGTGTCTGTCATATCTGAGCCACTGGGGCTGAATCTGTTCTTGGCAGTAAGAAAGGCTGAAGGTGGATGACATTCATAAAGAGTCGAATTTCGACGAAGAGGAGCGAAAGCTTTTCATCAGTAGGATGCGCATTACCGCCTACTACATGGGAATCCCTCTCATTCTGTCGTTTTCTGTGGTGGACATCTTCTTCCATCCAGAACTGTTTTGGGTATTTCTAAAAGTAAGATTACTGTGCATTCCAGTAGCTTTTTTTTCATACAATCTATACCGTTTCGGCCTCTTTAGGGACAAATACTACTCTGTTCCGGCGATAGTGGGTTCGGTGTATCTTGGCGTTTATACGGCATACATGGTCAGTCTGAGTGGATATGAACATTCATCCTACTATGCTGGCCTGAACCTGATTGCAATTGGCCTGCTAAGTTTTCTACCGTGGAAGTTATGGTCAATGGCATTATGTGTCATTGCTAACTATGGCCCGTACTTGCTAGTGGTTCTAGTTAAGAAAGGAATGTCTCTTGATTCGTCCGCGTTCGTTCCGCATTTGGCCTTCTGTGCGAGCACGATATTCATGGGATGGCTGACCAACCATTTGTCGAGGGGACTGAGGCAACGAGAATATGAAAGCCGAATGTCCCTTATTCACGAACTGAAAACCAAAGATATCGTTATTAAAGAAAAAACGAAGGAAGGCATTTACCTGGAGAAACTCGCCAATCAATTTTCTCCTCAGGTCATCGAGAGCGTCAAAAATGGCCGGCTATCGGTAGAAGGTATGCTACGCCGGGAAATCACCTGTCTATTTATTGACGTAGTCAATTCGACGAGTCGATCGGTGAGGCTTGATAGAGATGATTATACAAAGATATTAAGCGAGTTTTTTACCTTGGCTTCGGAACTGCTTACTAAGTTTGAAATGACTGTCGGGTCTTTTCTTGGTGATGGTTTGGTAGGGTTTGCGAACGCTCCGCTTGAAAACCAGGATCATCGCTATAAGGCTGTCGCGGCTGGTATTGCTATATTGAGGGCTCATAAGGAAAAACAAGACTATTTTTCGGAAAGATGGCGGAGCTCTTTTGACATCAGAATTGGAGTGAATACCGGCTTTGCCTTCGTCGGTTTTTTCCCGAGCTTTAAGCGGGGGACTTATACGGCATTGGGTGCACCCGTTAACCTGGCAGCTCGGCTTTGCACGAATGCTTCTGCAAACTCAATACTGCTCACCAAATCTCTGACACGGGAAATTGGCGCACGCTTAAAAGATGTCATTGTCAGTCCAATGGGAATGAGTGATTCGATGAAAGGATTCGAGGGAGAAACCTTCGAACTGTTTTCCATTGTGCCGGCGTTTGAACAGAGCTCTCGAGAAACTTCCAATTGTCCCCTGTGCGGCGGGCAGTTGTTCATTCAAAACGACCTGGCGGATAGTGTTCTTAAAAAGTGCGGCACCTGTGGCTACACCGATCTCATGCCAAAAGAAACTCAGATCAGAGGTAAAGCAGCCTAAAAGTTCTCCTTCTGTGTTAATATAGGCAAAAAGATTTGAAGAGTTATTATTCACTATAGGGGGACTTCTTTGATGAAACAGCTATTTTGTTTCTTGATGTTATTTGTGGTTGGATTTTCGTCTATTTGTCTTGCGACCCATGGCACCAACTTGATTGGCGCTTCGCCTGCGTCGCAGGGGATGGGCGGAACGGGTGTTGCCAATTATACGAATGGCATCGATGCGCTGTATCTCAATCCCTCGTTACTCGCTTCGCCTGCTTTCGAAGGTCCGCGATTATCTGCCGATATTTATGGCTCCTATTACCAGGGAAGTGCGTCAGCGAACGGAGGGGCTGGAGCCAAGACGAGCCAGGCGGGCGCCAAGATTGTTCCTGGTATCGGAGCGACGTATTCCTTTCACGAAAAGTGGGCAGTGGGGCTTGGGGTACTGACGTATGCAGGCGGGGCATTTGATTATAAG
>JACQOU010000407.1 GCA_016207775.1 Deltaproteobacteria bacterium | reverse complement strand
GTTCATTATTTTTTATCTTCCCTCAGCTCATATTTAAAAGACTCAATAACGGGATTGGATAGCAATTTCTCACACATTTTTTGAACCTGGCCCCTTGCTTCGTCCGCTGCGACTCCTTCCATGGTCACATCGATCACTTTTCCAACGCGTACATCAGTGACTTTCGCAAACCCATTGTGGCGCAACGACTGAGCAAGAGTATTACCCTGCGGATCAAAAACCGAATCCTTATAAAAAACATAAACTCTTGCCTTCATACTTTTCCCTCAAAGAATTTGCGGAGTCTTTCGTAAACTTCTTCGTATGTTTCATCCACCCGGCCAAGATCCTGCCGGAAGCGATCCTTATCCATCGATTCGCCCGTTTTTAAGTCCCAAAGTCGGCTGCCATCTGGTGTAAATTCATCGGCCAGAATCACGTTTCCCTGAGCATCTTTACCAAACTCGAGCTTAAAATCGACGAGGTCCAGGCCAACCGCTTCGAATACTTTCCGAAGAAGACCATTCACCTGAAGAGAAATCTTTACCATTTCCCCAATCTCTTCCGGGGATGCCCAATTGAAATGAAAAATATGATTCAGACAGATTAGCGGGTCGCCCAGCTCGTCCGATTTATAAAAGTACTCGATCAGTTCAGGCGAAAGCGGTTCTCCCTTCTTGAGGTTGAATCGTTTCACGATACTGCCGGCAGCTTTGTTTCTGATCACGGTCTCAACGGGAATGATTTGCACTCGGCGTACCAACATCTCCCGCTCTGAAAGCTTCTCCACAAAGTGGGTGGAAATGCCGCTTTTCCCGAGAGTTTGAAAAATCCAACTTGAGATCGCGTTGTTAATAGCGCCCTTGTTTTTAATGCTGCCCTTCTTTTGAGCATTAAAAGCGGTTGCGTCATCCTTAAAGTACTGAATAATAAAGTCTTTTTGGTTGGTTTCAAAAAGAATCTTGGCCTTGCCTTCTCGGATTAGGCTTCGTTTCTCAATTTTAGCCATAGCTACAGAACCTTTTTATAAATGTGATCGAGATACTGATAGTAACGTTGGGGTTGAAATACCATATCCAGCCTTTCTTGGGAAACGACTTTGGTGACTTTCGGGTCTGCCTTGAGAAGCTCTGCAAAAGATACGCCCGACTCTAACGCTTGAAGAGAATTTTTTTGAACGATTTCGTATGCTTCATCGCGCGATAGACCCGATTCCACCAGTTCGAGAAGCACCGGTTGGGAAAAGATGACTCCCTTAAGAAGATTTAAATTTGCTTGCATGCGTTTGGGAACAATCTCGAGCCGCGATAGAAGTCCATGGAGTCTGGCCAATAAATAGTCGGCAAGAATGTTGGCATCCGGGCCGATCACCCGTTCTACTGAAGAATGGCTGATGTCTCGTTCGTGCCAAAGAGCACAGTTTTCTAGTGCTGGAATGGCGATACTTCGCAGTAATCGGGAGATTCCGGTTAAATTTTCCGCACTGATCGGGTTCTTTTTGTGTGGCATCGCAGAGGAGCCCTTTTGGCCTTTCGCAAAGCCTTCCTGCACTTCGCCCACTTCAGTTCTTTGTAAATGTCTAAGCTCTACGGCGATGGCCTCAACGGAAGAGCCCAACTGAGCCAGTGCAAGAAAATAGGTCGCATAGCGGTCTCGCCCGATAACTTGTGTGGAAAGAGAATCGGGCACAAGTCCTAACTGGTTACACACGTGTTTTTCGATTTCCGGTGGAATGTGGGCATAGGTTCCGACCACTCCGGACACTTTTCCAACGCTTATTTCAACGGCAGCAGTTTGGAGCCTTTGGCGTGCCCGCTTTAACAACTCATACCAGTATAACCACTTGAGCCCCATGGTGATGGGCTCCGCGTGCATGCCGTGCGTGCGTCCAATCATCGGAACATCTTTGTCTCGCAGGGCACGTTCCTTAAGAAGGGCCAGACACTGGTCCAGGTCTTCGAGGAGTAGCTCAGAAGATTTTTTCAACTGATAAGAAAAGGTCGTATCCAAAATATCACTGCTGGTAACTCCCAGATGGAGAAACCTTCCCGCCCCACCAATGTTTTTCTGCACTTCTGATACGAAGGCTGCAATATCATGTTTGGTTCGTTCTTCACTTTCGAGAACTTTCTGGGTGTCAAAGCGCGCCTTCTGCTTGATCGTGTCCAAATCTTTTTGCGGTATCTTCCCGAGCTTCGCCCAACCTTCACATATGAGAATCTCGACATCGAGCCAGGTGCGAAGCTTTGCCTCTTCAGTCCACAAGCAAGCCATTTGTGGTCGGCTGTATCGGTCAATCATGGAATGGCCTCCGGAGCATTTTTTTCAATCAATTCAATTAAAGTGCTTAGCAGGATGGCTTTCGCGCCTTCTTTTGCCATCGGAATGTCCAGAAAATATTTCCCGAAATTTGCTGCTGTTTCATACTCAACATAAGTTTTTCCATCAGACTGCTGGATGAGTTGCCAGCGCCCCCATACCGGGTTGAGCAATTCCTGATTATAACGGCTGACCGTTCCTGCCACCGTCTTGTCTTCTATCTCTTCCGCAAATGCCTGGTAGGTGGCGGGTTTCTCGACACTATTGAAGGTAAGAGCAAATTTACCCGGCTGGCTGTCATCTATTACATTGTTGATGTAATAGGTAAAGGCAGGCATGAATCCAAAAAGATCGTAGGTTTTGACTGCCATGAAAAGAGAAAACTCTTTTAAGGGTTCTGACGGTGTCCAGCCTTTATCACGTAATTTTTTCCCATCAAGATAACGGGAGACCAAAATGTGCGCAAACCCCCCAGCCTCCTTTTCCAGTCTAAGCTTTAGGAACCAACTCTTTGCATTCTCAAAAAAAGAATGGGATTTGATTAAGCAGGCCCCCTCGGCCACGCACCATCGTTCCGTTGGAGTGGTGCCTGTGTATTCTTGGAGCTCAATCGGCTTACTCACACAGGAGCCATATTTTCCTACTGTGCTGATATAGTTGTAGCGAACGTCTAAGAGTTCGCTTTCGTTACTATCAAGCTCTTTGGCCGACACCGTTCCTGCTTTAAACATTTCGGTCTGTTTTTCAAAGTCGAGGACGGTTTTCAAATATTTTTCTCGGACCTGTCTCATGGTTTCCGATTCTGTTCTTTCTTGGAGGAGAGCGAGTAACTGCTTGTCGGATCCTCGAGGATCCAATTCGGGTCGTTTATCCACCCACCGGCCGAACAAAGTTGAGGCTAATAGGGTGCTACTGAGAAGAAGGATGTGGTACCGCATTGCTATCTCCCCGGGTCGAGAAAAGTTGTGCAGAGATTAGATGGAGAAAGGGGGAAATTCAAGCTTCAGGGTGCTACCGTGGATTTAACCGCTGGACAAGACCGAGCATGGTACGCTGATGCGAATTTCGAGCTGGTCCTGGGTAGAGCCCCTCAACGAGGCTGTCTGCTTTTTCGGGCCCGGCGAGAATAAGTTGAGGTGGTTTTCCAATCAACATTTGCGGGGGAATGGACGCTAAGTAATAGCGAATATAGACAAGGTCGGGAGCAATCTGTTTAGCGAACCAGCTTCCGTACTGTGTGTTGATTTCGTACGGGCCCAATTCAAAAAAGCCCAGTGCGAGTTCGGACGGCTGTTTATATGCTCGGACCGGCTTGGAAGAGCTTTCCCACCGCATCGCATATTCTCCGCTGTGCAGCCCCTGAACCGGCGAGAGTTCAAGGAGATAATGGCTGTGAGCGTTGAGAACTTTGATATGCCCATAAATCAGGGTGGGTATGGGTAAGGGGCCTTTATCTTTTTTCCACACTTTCATCGTAGCGGGATCCAGCGGCACATATTCAAGTACGTAAGCAAAGCCGTCTGTGAGCCATTCCTCTCCACCCTTTCTATCCCATTTTTCTCGATAGTGATCGGTATCTTCAATGATGCGTTTAAAGTCTTCAACTTTTCCCTTGGCAATGCAAGAGCCGTCGGCCAGGACCATCCACTTTTGATCGGGCATTTTCTTAAATCGAATCACTTTGGCAACACAGGGATCAGGAAGTGTTTTAGCCACCTCTTTTCCTTGGTAAAAAAGTTCGCGGGCGTATGCACATTCTATTTTTTTCTCTGCAATGCCGCCATTTTTTTCCTGGATGTATTGCCTCCATTGCGCGCTCAAACAGCGCAAAGTCTCTTCCTCGGAGCCACCAATCTCCGGATCGATGACAGAAAAATGTTTCGGTAGGTCAGTCTGCCAGACAAATTCGGATCGTTTATCGCTTTCACCTGTCTTTGGGTGTTCGAGCACTTCCGGAATCTTGATTCGTACTTTGAAAGGTCCTGCAGAAACAACCGGTGGAATGGCAATAGGAGGCCTTTCCGGTTTGGGCACAGGCGGATCGGTTGGTTTAATAATCGGAGGTGGTATGGATTTTGTGCCAGGTAAATCAGTGGATTTTACTGGCGGGGGGTCAAAAGGCTGATACGGGGTTGCTTGAGAAGGTTGCTGCAGTGGCCCCAACAAAATTTCCAGCCCTTGGAGTAATTTATCGAGTTCGCCGCTAGTTTCCCATTCCAACAATACAGTTGCGATTTTTTGCATCTTTTCATTTTGAATGTAGGTCAACAGCTGGAGAGCTTGCTTTAAGTCACCCTGTCGGCTAAGCGTCCTTAAATCGCTGGCAAGGCCCAGTACCGACGATTTTGTGAGATGCGCCTGGGAGAAGCGCAGGAGTTTTCGCAAAGCTTCCGGATCGTCTTTAACAAACCGTATGAGCCATTTTCGTTCTTCTAACAGCAAATCCGAAAGGTTTGGTAATGCCGACGCACCGGCATTAAGCACCTTGGTGAGGACCGCATGAAGACCGGCACTTTTCTGCGCCATCACATCCGACAAGAATTGAAGAAGCAGAGAAAACCCAGATTCTTTGGTTTTTCTGTCTGTGCCGAGCTTAGCCCGGAGGGGTGCCAAGAATACTTCATGGTCTTGCGGATCGATCAAGGAAAACGCGTACAGTATGGTGGCTAATGTCTTTTGGTTTTTCACTAGCTCAGCAACCGACGGATAGGCAAAAACCAACGACTTTGGGTCATTGTTTTTCTGGACCAGGGAGAAGAAATGGCTTCGTGACAAGAATGACAGCACCTCAGACACCCAACGTTTTTGCTGATCGGGGGTTTCAGCCACCCAGGAACGATACGATTCGAAAGCGGATGGCAAATCAGGTTTTTCCTGCCGGTCAAATTCATAAATCATCTGAACAGAATCCAAGAGCCCGCCTACCAGCTTTTGAATGGTTTCTTTGTTTTCATTGGCTTCTTCAAACAAGCCCATGAGAGCTCGTCGAGCATCCGGAGAGAAATTTCCAATCGCAATATCTTCAAATAAAGTCTTTTTGATAAAACGAAGATCATTCAGTGCAAATCCTGAGAGCTTCGAGTGGATGCTATTCATGATGTTGGGAGTGTCCAGTCGCTCAAACGGCAGCAAGAAAAGAACGGCACGAATCAGTGAGCTTCCCTCTGGAAAAGTTTCGGCTCTCGCGCACCTTTGAAGGGATGCCGAAAGCGCTTTATCGAAAGCAACCGATTCAAAATTGCTAAAAGAGTAACTGGGCAAGCGGTCTTGAAACGGCTCTTTTAGGTGGATTTTTAGTTGCTTGCCAAACTTTTCAAGCCCCAGTGCCAGCAGTTCTTTTTCAAATTTGGGCTTAAGGACTGTCTCTTCGCCTTGGATCTCAGTAAGCTCCAACTTAAAAG
>JACQOU010000385.1 GCA_016207775.1 Deltaproteobacteria bacterium | reverse complement strand
GATAGCAACGACTGCCGTCCATTATTTATTCCAATAGGGAATTACTGATATTGCAATTATATATTTTGAGACCAATCAAGTTTTAGATATTTTGTGCGCAACGTAACTACAGTCCAAACAGCTGCGCGTCACTTTCAATAGGCGTGGCCAGCACCCACAAACCGTGCAAACCACAATTTTCAGCACCTCTGTGGCGGATTTTGGTTCTGTCAGAGAGCCCCAGGTCATCTACAAAGACACGTTTCACATTCGTTCATCTGAATTTATTAGCTCATCCAATTATAGGGCTACTTTGGATATATATCTTCTTTCGCCCTTATGCATTAGACATTCCGGAGCGTCGCAAATCCGAGCCTATTTTGTTACAAGCTATGACGTTCCGGACTTTGATCGGGGCGCCTATCAAATAGACGAGGTTATTTGCAGTGCTCACTAAACTGATTGAGCAACCCACTTATTCATGCTAGCTTCCGAAAGCTTTTTTGTCTGGAGGTCTTATGCGTATCGTCTTTTTATTCTTTGTGCTGGTATCAGCGGTTGTGAGTGCAGATATTGTTTCCAAGCAAACCTGGGATATCACGGATCATCTTACGCGAACAAAATTTCCCCGCCCTCGTCTTACATTTGATATTGGGACTTCCGGTCTGCAGTGGGCCGATATTACACTAACCGTCAGGCTGTCGGAAAATGGGGTGCGGAGCATAGAGCGAATCACTGTAGAGGGTGACGATGGTGCACAATGCATGGAACCTGAACTTCAAGACACAGCTTACGCCACCACCACCATTCGACTTAAAGTACAGATACCACCTGAGAAGTATTCTCAGAATTTCTATTACTGTAAGTATTACATCACCTACAACTACAAATTGCAGCGGAGACTAGCAATCGTCAGATTGACCAATATAACTCCATAGCAAGGCAGGGCCCAATGCGATTGGGAAGGGTCACGAACGAGACCATTTCACCAGCTCGGGGCGAAGGGTCTCCAGAAAACGGGCTGCATTGCGCGATAGCGTTCTCTGTTTTTTCGTCACCAATTTCACTGAGTAATGATATGGTGCACGGCCATGCAAAATAAAGAGTTTCTTCTGTGATATTTCTTGATCAACTGTGAATATCGGTAACAAAGCAACACCAAGACCTTCGAGAACAAATTGCTTCTGCGAATCCAATGTGTTGCCGCTCATAACGACATTGGGTTGAATCCCTTTTTTCTGCAGCAATTCCCTCACTGGAAACGAGCGTGTTCCGGGATAATCTATTTCTCTGGATGCTATGAACCGCGCGAACTAGTGTGCAATAACCATTCTTCGAATTTATTAATTCTATTTTGCTATATTGCTCTTATGAGTGATTAATGTAAAATTGAATTTATGAGTAATCAATTAGGTGCACTTGAAGCAAGGTTCTTTTCATGGACGCAAAACCGTTCTGTTGTGACCGTTAAGACCGGCGACCTGGTGAAAATCCTGCGGCTTACGCCTCGACAGGAGGCCAGTTTACTCTCCCGAATGGCCAGGAAGCGCCTCATCGTTGCGCTCAAGCGGGGCCTCTATCTGATCCCTAAGACTCTTCCCGCTGGCGGCGTCTTTTCACCTTCTGCTTATATAGTCATTGACGCCCTTATGAAGGATGTTCGGGCAACAGGATATCAGATCAGCGGACTCACGGCTTTTAACTCCTATGGTCTTGATACGCAGATTCCTAACCAACTCGATATTTACAACGATAAGCTATCCGGGATGAGAACGATTGCGGGACAGAAATATCGCTTCATCAAGGTGTTGCCTGCACGTCTTGGTTTTACTCAAAATTATCAGGTCAGAGAGCGTGAGGGAGAACTGACAATTGAATTCAGCTCACTTCCGCGTGCTGTATTTGACGCCATATATGATTTCGAGAAATACGGCACCATACCAAAAGCATACGGATGGCTAAAGGAGCGCGTGCAGGACAGGGTGTTCATTAAGGAGTTCTTGGTTGTTCTTTTGAAACTGGCTAACGTCTCTACGCTGAAACGCGTCGGATATGTGCTTGAAAAAGCCAGGTGCAAGAAATCTGTGTTGGACGCTATTCAACGAAAGATTCCAAAGAAACTTGCTTTCATTTCGCTTGATCCAACGAAGAAGGCACGTGGAAAAATTAACTCTAAATGGGGGGTAATCATCAATGAGTAAGCCGGAAAAATTCGCTGTCTTCCCCCATGAAGAACGAGCGTCTTTTCGAGATATGATCCGTTATGTTGAAGGTAAGACGGGATTCTCAGCTCGTCTTATTGAAAAAGACTATTACTGTTCGATCGTGTTGAGGGTGCTTGGCAAAGCCAAATCAATTCTTGTCTTCAAGGGTGGGACATTGCTGAGCAAGGTACATGCCGGCTTTTATCGTCTGAGCGAAGATTTGGACTTCACGATCTCGATGTCAGACGATGGCACCCGTGGCGAACGGGGCCAGAAAGCCAAACCGTTCAAAGACCTCTTTGCTCGGCTTCCGGCTGAAATACCCCAACTTCGTATGGAAAGGTCTCTTAAAGGCAGCAATCTTTCCATGCAGTATAACGGCATGGTTGCCTATGACTCAGTGTTGATCGAGAAGCCGGAACTTATTTCGGTTGAGATTAGTCTCAGGGAAAAGGTCTATGAGCCAATCACGCTGCAGGCAGCCACGCTTATCGAAGATCCTTTTACCGGTGCAATCGTCGTACCGCCCTTTAACGTTACCTGTCTGTCAAAAGGTGAAGCATACGCCGAGAAAGTTCGGGCCGCCCTAACGAGGAAGGATGCCGCTATTCGTGACCTCTATGATCTAGATCATGCCATAGCCCATGATCACATTCCTCTTCACAACGATGCTTGGCTGAAGCTTGTCATTAAGAAGTGCAGGGTATCTGGAAACGGCGAAATCCAAATATCGGAGCAGCGGAAAGCGGAATTTAGAGCGCAGCTTGAAACGCGGCTTGGACCCGTTCTGAGGGAGCATGATTTTGTGGCGTTCGATTTTGAAGGAGCCTGGGCGCGGCTATTGAAGGTAGCTGACACGCTGAAGCCATACTTTGAGTGATCGGAAACCTCCGCCCCACTTACGGCTAAAAACCTTGGCGCTGATGGTGCGCCTCCTTTCGGCAGCATCTCGCAATCATTGTCTAATTCCAAAAGTTTCTCCGCGGACGATTTTTGTAAGTGCCTATACCTTCGCACCCCTTCCTATGATAGTATCTTACATGTAAGAAAGGACAATCAATGCCAGTATCCACGACAAGAATGTCATCGAAAGGCCAAGTCGTTATCCCGGGCGATATTCGTAAACGACTTAAGCTCAAAGAAGGGGCAAATTTTGTGGTTCTTGGAGAAAGAGACACCGTGGTTCTCAAGCTCGTTGCTCCTCCCAATCCACAAGACATCCAAAGCCTGTTGCTGGATGCTCAACGACAAGCAAGGCAAGCGGGCCTAACAAAATCCGACGTGCGTAAAGCCATTCGGGATTATCGACGAGGGAAATGAGGATTGTGGTTGACACAAACGTCCTCATTTCGGGGATGTTCTGGGGCGAGGGGCCGCCGCAGCAAATAATACAAGCCTGGCTCTGTGGGAAAGTTACTGTTGTCGCCTCCCGAGAAATCTTGGATGAGTACCGAGGTGTAACTGCCAGGCTTTCTGCACGTAAGAAGCTTGATGTCTCTAAGCTGCTTGAGCGGTTGCTGATGCTTGTTCACTTTATCTTACCCGCCGATCTCCCAGCACCAGTTTGCAGCGATTCTAGCGATGATAAGTTCATTGCCGCCGCCTTTTCAGGGCGAGCGAAGTATCTTGTAACTGGTGACAAAGCGCTCCTAAAGGTTAAGCGTTTTCGTCAGACCGTGATCACTACCCCAACCTCGTTTTGTCGTATCGCGAAACTATCCTGATTGTTCCATGTCAATTCCATGGAGACAGCCAGTGAAGAACAGTGCGTTATTATGCCTAATTGTGAGAAACGCAGCCGGACCCTGGCCCCTTGTTAAATAGTTATTTTTCTGTCGACATTGCCGGTGGGCCTTTGATCGAGTTTTCCCAATTTAATAGATTGGGGTGCAAGGCTAAGGATTATTGCCACACACTTTTTACGAAGTGATTTGCCTATAACTAAATTTAACTGGCCTTTTTGTACCTATGCTTATCCATATTTGTCACAGGCGCGACGTGGCGGAGGAGGTCATTCACCTCCGATTTGATCTTGCGTAGGCGAGTGAGGATGCGGTCCATTTTGTG
>JACQOU010000384.1 GCA_016207775.1 Deltaproteobacteria bacterium | reverse complement strand
TCGGTACGCTCTCTAAAGGTGGGTATGGGCGTAGAACTGAGGAAAAGGATCCTGAAATGTCATAATACGGAGGGTCAGAGATGGACTAAGGGGGGGCATACCAAGAAGGCAACCTAATGTACTGAACAGCTGACGTGATACTGTGATCGCTTTTATCGAAAATAATGTGAATATTGATGTCGTA
Organism: Deltaproteobacteria bacterium; assembly: GCA_016207775.1. Lineage (GTDB taxonomy): Bacteria > Bdellovibrionota > FAC87 > UBA2466 > UBA2466 > JACQOU01. The sequence goes on along the minus strand of JACQOU010000384.1, from coordinate 8,725 downwards.
GCGTATGAGACCCACAGCCGCTCTTCCGGTATCCCGAATGATCGCCATGATGTACCCACTAATATTTGTGGAATGAATGCCGCTCTTTTCAACCAGTGAATCAACGAGCGGGTTGTACTTGCTCTCGTAATGAGGAATATAGATAAACTCAATTTCTAAATCATACCAAAGAAACTCTCCGACTTCCTACTTTTACCTCAAAGCTTAATAGAACATTGAGTTCAAGCCATTCCAACGATTCCACCTTTTCGGGCCACTCCACAAATAGAAAGCCACGCTGGCTGTGGGTGCGTTCCAGGGCCTCAAAGTAACCCAGCTCCACAAGTTGGTTGCGTGAGATGTGTTCCAGCCGGTAAAAATCGAAATGTTCGACGGGACGGGCCAGTTCATAGCGTTGATGAATGACAAATGACGGGCTCGTTATCCTCGGAGTTTGCACGTTTTGCGACTGCGCGATGGTTTGGGCACACATCCGCACGAAGGTTGTTTTGCCGCTTCCCAGCTCGCCAGACAGACCTGCCACCGTTGCTTCTGGCGTTTTTTCTATCCATTGCTGCACGAATTTATTCAGCGCATCCAATGTGGCAATGTCGATCAAACTCATTGGCCAAGCTCGCTTAGAACCGCTGGGATTTCATCTGCGATTTCTGACGCAAAGGAAGCTCGCTGCGTACCCTGTTTCTGTGACAAACGGCAACTCGCGCGTCCGTGCACAAACACACTTGCAGCCAATGCCCGTTGTATGTTTTGACTGTTGGCCGTTTGCGCAACGATGCCACCAACCAGTCCCGCCAGTACGTCTCCAGTCCCGCCTTTTGACAGCCCGCTATCTCCTTCGTTGACCACTATCAACTCACTATCCTTATTCGCAATGATTGTTCCTCTACCCTTTAAGATGATCCATGCTGGCGCAAATGTGAGCGCCAGTTTTCGAATGGCTTGGTATCGATCGCTTTGGATCTGCTGTACGGAACAGCCCAGTAACCGGGCAGCTTCTTTGGGATGCGGGGTGAGCAGCGTTTGGGCCGAACGCTTGTTGATGAGTGCAATGGCTTTTTCCCCTTGTTCTGAAAGCATTGTGAGTGCGTCGCCGTCCAGTACCAGTGTCCACGGGGAACGAAGCGCATTTTCAAAGACACTCCATTGTTTCGCTTGTGTTCCCATTCCGGGCCCCAGCACAGCCACTTCGGCAGGTTTGTCGGAAAAAAAACTACCACCCACTTCTTCGGTCATAAGCTCGGGAATAAGCCTGGGCCTTAATTCGGATAAATGTTCTCCAATCACGCTGACAAGACCTGCTCCGCTTCGCAAGGCAGCCATTCCAACTAGAGCGGATGCTCCCTGTTTTTCCGGCACGCCAGCCCAGACATAGACATGTCCGTACTGGCCCTTATTGCCTGAGGGGTTTCGAGCCGGAAGGTCAACATCCGATTGCTCAAGCAGATAAGCATCAACCACAAGACCTGGAATCGTACGAGGGATACCGATTTCGGCCAAGGTGAGGCTTCCCGCATGCTCGGCAGCCATTCCTGTCACCAAGCCCTTTTTGATAAACCCGAACGTCACCGTTTCATTCGCTCGAACACATAGGCCCAGAGGGACTCCAGTGTTTGCAGATAAACCACTGGGAATATCCACTGCAATAATCCAAGCCTGCAACTCGGCAGATCCCAATTTCCTTATAATCTTGCCAGCTAAACCGTCGACGGTTCGACTGAGGCCTGTGCCGAAAAAACCATCGATTATCCAATCGAAGGATTGCAGATTGTTGGGAAACTGATGAGTGATGGAGATTCCCAAATTTTTCAATATTTTTGATTGATGCTTGCAGGAAGGTGAAACTTTGCCACCCTCCAATTGGTAGATGACGGGCGGCTGGCAGCCTCCATGGATCAGCAGTCGGGCACAGGTAAGAGCATCTCCGCCGTTATTCCCGTGGCCCGCCACGATAAGGCCCCGCGTAGAAGCAAGGCATCTGCCAAAGCGTTTCTCAAGCTGTCGCACAACTGCCAGGGCGGCGTGTTCCATCAGCACAAGCTCAGGGATTCCAACCGAATCGATGGTGTACCGGTCGGCAAGAGTCATCATTTGCGCAGAGACAAGAGGCTTCATAAATGTACTAACTAACTTAGATGGGAGCGAATGGAAAAGGCAATCTCCTCGGCATAGGCGGAAATCTTATCGTAGTTTTCGCCTTCGACCATCACCCTGGCCACGGGTTCAGTGCCCGAGTAGCGAACCAGAACACGTCCGTTTTCACCGAGTTCAGTTTCAACTTTTTTGATGATCGCCAGAATCTTCGGGTAGTTTTTCAGGTCTTTCTTTTCCCGTACATGGATGTTTTCAAGAACCTGGGGATACTGCACCATCTGTTGTTTCAGTTCGGACAATTTTTTGCCGGTTTTCTTCATGATAGATAAAATTTTAAGTGCTGCAATCATTCCGTCGCCCGTTGTGTTGTGTTCCAAGAAAACAACATGGCCGGATTGTTCGCCACCCAGATTCAATTCGTGCTTTAGCATGGTTTCGACGATGTATCGGTCGCCAACCTTTGTGTACAAAATCTTCCCGCCTGCTTTCTTCAACGCGAGTTCAAGACCCATATTACTCATGGGTGTGACCACCACTGTATTTTTTTTCAAAGAGCCTTCCGCGATCATATGCAGAGCGCAAATGGCCATGATCTGGTCCCCGTCTACCATTTCGCCATTTTCATCAGAAAGGATCACGCGATCGGCATCCCCATCGAATGCAATCCCAATCTCGGCGCGGTGGTCGCGGACCGCTTTGCACATTCCCATGGGGTGAGTGGCACCGCACTGGTCGTTAATGTTTTTTCCGTTGGGAGAACAATGAATGGAAAATACTTCAGCGCCAAGCTCTTCAAATACAATGGGGGCAACTTTGTAAGCTGCGCCATTCGCGCAATCAAGCACAACCCGAATACCGTCGAGCGTCTGCTGTTCCGGAAACGTATTTTTGATATAGACAATGTATCGTCCGATTGCGTCCTCAATGCGTGTTGCACGGCCGATAAATTCCATCGTTGGACGGTATCTATCCAGCTCATCCGACCGAATCACTTGTTGAATCTCTTCCTCTTTATTATCAGGAAGCTTAAAGCCGAAACGGTCAAATATTTTAATTCCGTTGTATTGATAAAGATTATGACTGGCGGAAATCACGACACCGGCATCAGCCCGCATGCTGCGAGTGATAAAAGCGATCCCAGGCGTGGGCAATGGCCCAACCAGAAATACTTTGGCGCCCATTGAACAAAAACCCGCGGCCAAAGCATTTTCCAGCATATATCCGGACAGCCGGGTATCTTTACCGATCACCACTTTGATGTTTTTCGGCAGACCTCGTGAGTCCTTTTCACAGAACAAATAAGCCGCTGCCCGGCCAATCGCCATAGCGATTTCGCTCGTCATTGGCTTTTGGTTTGCTACTCCTCTTATCCCATCCGTTCCGAATAGTTTATCCATAACCCTCACCCACGTTTCTTAGAAACTCGTTTTGTGATTACCCGCACGCGCACAGTGCGGTCCCTGGACAGCCGATAACCTTGAGAAGCATCCACTTCAACCCCCACCACCAGTTCCTTGCTTCCCTTGATATCAGTTAAATCGACAGGCTCTGTGCCGACTGAGTCCAGTGTTTCCAGGAAACTTTTGGGACCGGATACGGCCACCCGATTGGGCTCAGCGCGGATAATAGCAAGCTCGTAGCCAGACGCCGGCGTGCCCTTGATCGTTGGTTTGACAGGTACATATTTTTCAAGCACTTCCTCCACTCGAACGATCAAATTGGGGGGATAAAAAGAAACCACCCGAACACCCATCGGTAACTCTCCAAGGTAATCATCACTGATGGTGATAGGTATTGTGCTTTCCCGTGTGTGGCGAAGATCCGGGCGGATGGGCTGTATTTTCTTTTCCGCATCCTTCAAAAGGACTCGCGGACCTGAAAGCGTGAATTGAATATGGTTAGGGATTTTACTGGTAATCATCATGCCGGGGGCAAGCAGCGGCTCAAACTTAACATTCTTCTTTAACTCTTCCCGTTTAAAACCCAGGATGGTGATCCACAAAATAAGCGCCAGCAATAGACTGACTGCTTTCAGAGCCAAGCTTTCGCTAAAGTACAAGGTTCCGTGATTGCCTAAACGGCGCATTACCCTTCCCTCACATGGTGATACCGTGCTTCGAATTTTCGCAGTCCAAGCAGTTCGAGCAAATGTTGCCGAAGTCCGTTCTGATCCAAATCTCTTATCATAGTTCCGTGATGAACAAGTGATATTTCGCCTCTCTCCTCAGACACCACGAGTACAACGGCATCCGTCTCATGGGTGAGGCCAAGCGCGGCCCGGTGCCGGGTGCCTAACTCCTTGTTAATGGAGGGATCTCTGGCAATGGGCAACAGACAACCAGCAGACGAAACGCGCGAATTGCGAATGATCAATGCACCATCATGAATGGGTGACGACGGGTGGAAAACGCTGACAATCAGCTCAGCGCTCACTTTTGAATCCAGTATGGTTCCCGCTTCAATATAATTTTTAAGGCCCGTTTCCCGCTCCATTACGATCAGGGCACCTACCCTTTGGCTTGCCAGCTGGGCTGCTGAAGCGGAAACCTCTTCCACAATAGCCACTTCTTCAATGGTATTTGTGGAAGTAAAGAACGGGTTGCGCCCCACCTGAGTGAGTGCTCTTCTGATTTCGTCCTGAAAAACGATGATAAGGATGAGGATACCGTTCTTGAAAAACTCAAAGAGAATGGTGTGCAGTGTATGGAATTTAAATCGGTCTGATAAAAAATAAAAAATAAGAATGACACCAAAACCCGTGAGCATTTGGACAGCGCGCGTACCCCTGATCAGTAACAGCACACGGTACACAATGACGCAGACCAGGAGGATATCCACCAGATCTTGCCATCGCACAATTTCTCGGACATTTGCTACGAAATCCACCATCTTTGGGCTATCGTGTCGCAGACATATGGGTTTATATACTTTTCGTCACTCTTAACAGTTTTGTTTATCTTTTCCTGTTACTTGTTTCAACTTTTGTCGCACCATTTACAGAAAAATGCACCTCGTCAGGCATCCGCCAATCCCCTCTGGGAGACAAACTTACCGAACCTACCTTTGGCCCAGCAGGCAAGCAAGTGCGTTTGAACTGGTTTTCATGAAAGCGTTTTAAAAAGGTGTGTAACGTGTTGCGAATCACTCTTAGTGAATGTTTTCGCTCAAACGCAAGCCCCGCCAGCGCCTCCAGTTTTTGAGGCGAAAAACCGTTGCGCAAATAATGGAAAAGAAAGAAATCGTGCAGTTCATAATGACCGAGAATTTTTTCTGTTTCCTGAGTCATTTTCCCGTTTTCGTCCGGAGGCAGCAGTTCGGGAGAGATGGGGGTTGCTAAGATTCGCAAAAGCACATCGCGAGTTGAGGGTTTTACCTTATGGTGTGCGATCCACTGGATGATGTGTTGAACCAATGTCTTTGGGACTGAGGCATTTACATGGTAGCTCGACATATGATCGCCGTTATAAGTGCACCATCCCAGGGCCAATTCTGACAAATCGCCTGTTCCTACCAACAGGGCATTATGCTTGTTTGCCAGATCAAAAAGTATTTGGGTCCGTTCTCTCGCTTGTGAGTTTTCAAACACCACGTCATGGAGTTTTGGATCATGACCAATATCTTCAAAATGCTGTTTCACTGCTTTTTCAATTGAGATTTCGAGAAAGGAAGTCCCAAGCTCACTGGCTAACATTTGTGCGGATGTTTTGGTGTGTGAAGTGGTTCCGGGACCAGGCAGGCTGACTGTCAGCACTTTCTGGGCTGGCCTGTTCAATAACTCCATGGCCTGTACGGCAACCAACACGGCCAGCGTAGAATCCAACCCTCCTGACAGGCCCACTACCAGACCCTCACACGGAGTAGAAAGCAGACGCCGGGCAAGGCCTGTGGACTGAATGCTCACCATTTCAAGAGCTCGTTCGGAAAACTCCTGCGGGTCAGCGGGATAAAAAGGTGTTGGGGAGAACGGACGCTGCAACGAAGTCAGTGCCTCTGAAGAGCCGATATCGTGATAAACATAAGCGCGCGCAAAAGGCCGGCAGTCCGCAAACGTTTTATTCAGGGACCGGTCATGGGCGATCTTGTTGATATCGATTTCAGTGAGAGTCAGCTGGTCATCCAAGCTGAACCGTTTCCCTTCTGCCAGCACCACACCATTTTCCGCAATCAAGGTGTGCCCGCCAAAAACAACGTCTTTGCTGCTTTCCAATGGTCCAGCGGAAGTATAGGCATAAGCGCAAATCAGCCGGGCCGATTGGTTACGCACCAATTCCTTGCGATAGGAAGCCTTACCGATCAACTCATTGCTTGCCGAAAGATTGACAATGAGCTGCGCTCCCATCAGAGCGTGATGGCAACTGGGAGGGATGGGTGCCCATAAATCCTCACAAACCTCCACTGCAAACTGAAGTTTTCCAATACGGAAAATTTGATAAGGAGAAAGTAAGAAACTGCCCAGCATGGGATCTTCAATGCATTGTTCCACTCCATCGCCGGGAGAAAACCATCGGAACTCGTAATACTCTCCCGATCTAGGCAAAAATGATTTTGGAATTACACCATTAATTTTCCCACCGCTTATGACAAATGCACTATTCCACAAACGGGAATCGGGGCTTCGGTACGGAGCCCCCACAATAATGACTGAAGAAATGTTTTTGGTTTCTTTTCTAATCTCGTCCAGTGCCGCCAGGCTCTCGTCCAACAAGCCGGAGGCATGGAATAAGTCTTCGCAGCTGTATCCGGTGATACACAGTTCTGGAAAGACGACCACAGTACACTGTTTCAGCTCCCGCTGATTAACCAGCTCGATAATTTTCTCGGCATTGGCATGCGGACGGGCCAGTTCCAGCCGTGGCGAAACGGTTCCTATCCGATAAAAACCATGCTCAGTAAAGTCCATCTTATTCACTTAGCACCCGCGACCCATTAAATCAAACAACCGTGTAAAAACAATAGCTTAGTTTAAAAACTGAGAATGGAGTTGACCCGGCTTTGGCTGGCAGAATTTAGGCAGGGTCTTCCGTAAACCTCTTCGGCACTTTCTCGATTAAACGTAAGCGCAAGGTGTCACTTCGTGGCTTCGGCGTCGATCGTGATGTCGACGGTTTCTCCGATGAGAAGACCGCCTCCATCCATCGTTTTGTTCCAGGTGATACCGAAATCTTTTCGGTTCAGAGAAGTTCGAGCGGTAAGACCCCGACGCTGGTGGCCCCAGGGGTCTTTGACAACGGGGCTCAGTTCCACGTCCTTCAGGGTGATTTCCTTAGTCACTCCGTGCATCGTGAGATCGCCAACGACCGTCCATTTTTCTCCGCTTTTAATCATTTTCTTTGATTTAAAACTGATCGTTGGATACTTTGCAGCATCAAAAAATTCAGCACTTTTCAGATGATCGTCTCTCTTGGTGTTATCTGTGTTGATCGTTGCCACATCCAGGGTGACATTCACTTTTGTTTTAGCGGGTTCCTTTTCATCGCCACTCACCGTACCCTTGAAGCCAGAAATCGTGCCGCTGACGTGAGACACCATCATATGCCGCACTCTAAAATGAGCAGCCGAGTGGGCAGCATCAAACGTCCAGTCAGCCGAAAACGCAAAAGGCGTTAAGAAGAGTAACAAGTACCAAGCTTTCATCGGTTTTCCTTAGTATGTTTTTTCTTTTGAACAGAAATGTTTATTGAGATGTTTCGGTATTATAAAAAATGTCGTCTCTTTTTTGAAAATGCCTTTTTGCTCGTCCTCAACAGCGTTTTGCGGGCTCATAAACCTGTTTTCCGACGATAATTGTGCAACTTTGAGCTCGTTCTTCAATTTTGATTCAATTTCTCTTGCGTCGGTAGCCCTGACAGCAAGGAAAGGGACCGAAGAAGTGTCTTTTTGCTTTGCAAGACACTTAAAAGTCAGCATATCCCATGCTTGCTCAAAGGTAGGCAGATTGGATTTGATTGCGTGGGCTCTCATTGAATCACCGTCTTTGTAAATGCAATGCGCTTGGCATGTCCAGCCACTTCTCAGTTCTTCAACTTGTGATCTGAGGACGCTAACCTGGTTTTCGAGAGATTGGATTTTCTGCCTGTAATCTGTTCCCTGCTCGGTGCCAGCGGCTTCGGAGCGACCGCCATGAGATTTCTGTTCAGCCTTTAGCGCAATTGAAAAACAGCTTAGAATGGCAACGGCTACCGTAATTCTAGTGGCGAAAGAAAATAAACCCACGGCCCCTCCTTGCGACGAGTTAATAGACATTACTTTAAGCTAGGAGCTTGGTTTTGTCATGGGGCCCCCATCGCAAAACTGAGCATTAACAGTCGTTCACACTAAATGGGGTTAGTTAAACGCTGTTCCCACAGGGCGCGTATCATTAATTGTAAGCATTACCTTCAGTTTTAATCTCATCTAAAACAACGAGCTTAAGAGGCGAATATGAAAATAACCTTATGGGCCTTGCCTATCCTCATCTTCAGCAACTTCCTCTTTGCCACTCACACCCTGGATGAAGCCACGCGGATGGTGAGACAGGGATATGTTCAACCCGATCTTCTGCTTGTCAAAATGAAAGACGATACGAAGGCTGAACTGATTGATGAGCTTTTGGCCAGCAAGGGCGCTGCCCTAGGCATTTCAAGCACTATTCCTT